>CAZXJE010000037.1:0-17413 GCA_964640835.1 uncultured Eubacteriales bacterium | reverse complement strand
GCTCAGTTTCCCCAGCGAGGAAACTTCGCTCGGACGTGGGGGCTTCCCTCACATCCCCAAGGAGATGTACCATGCCTGTCCAGCCCTTCTCACGGTTTTCTCCATCACACAATCTGATCACTTAACACTGTTTTCGAGAATTCACTCAAGCGCGATTTTGGAAACGCCCCCGGGTAGTGTTCGGTATAGACCTAAAGGAGGGAAAGTTGTAGAATAGATGAAATTATGGCTGAATCAAGGGAGGACGTATTATGTCATATTCGTTCGTAAAAAGAATCAATTTCTGTCTTATCTTCTTATTGGTGATAGGAACATCTCACTTGATATGTAATGAGAATGAGCCGTTCATTATCGGAGACATTGAAGTCGCTCCAGGGGAAGTGAGGTCTGGATATCTGACCGTGCCAGACAAAGATGATCCCGGTTGTTTTATACCTATAACTGTTATCAATGGCACAAAAAAAGGGAAAACTTTAGCTCTCGTTGCCGGGGTGCATGGATATGAGTATCCTCCTATCCTTGCGCTCTATCGAATAAAAAAGAAAATCGATCCTGGATCTTTATCAGGAACTCTCGTGTTGGTCCACATTGCCAATCTTCCAGGATTTCAAAAGAGAATTCTCTATTACAATCCCTACGACTGGAAAAACCTGAACAGAGTATTCCCCGGTGACCCTGAGGGAACATCGGCGCAGAGGATCGCATACGTACTGACTGAGGAAGTCGTGAAGAGATGTGATTGTCTCATTGACCTTCACTGCGGTGATGGAAATGAGGCTCTCATCCCTTATTGTTACTGGATGCTCAGCGGAGACCCAAAGCTTGACAACGTCACAAAAGAAATGGTCCTTGCTTTTGGGATCAAGTATATCATCATCGATAAATCGCGGACAAAGGATAAAAAGGACTCCAAATATCTGGGTAACACTGTTGTTCTTCATGGCAAACCAGCAATCACAACAGAATCTGGATACTTGGGTAAAACAGATGAGGAGTCTATCGCACGGAATGTCAAAGGGATTCTCAGTGTCATGAGATATTTTGAGATGATCGAAGGAGTTCCAGAGCCGGTTTCCGATCCAGTTTGGATCGATAAGTACGAGGTGATCTATGCAGATATGGATGGGTTGTTCTACCCGGAAACCAAAATGGGCTATTATGTCTCAAAAGGAGAGATCGTCGGCACCATCGTGGATTACTTGGGCAATGTCAAACAAGAACTCAAGGCCCCCTTTACGGGAATCATCCTCTACATCATAGAAACTCCTCCTGCCAATAAGGGAGAACCTCTCTTTGAAGTCGGAAGCATTCAAAAAGACTGAGGGCTCCTAAGGAGAATTTTGCCGAAAAAGCTAAAAGGTTCCATCTTTGATATGGATGGAACACTTGTCGATGCCCCATATGATTGGAAGAATATTAAGGAAGAATTGAACACCCAGGGGAAACCTATCCTTACTTACATTCAGGGCTTGGCAGAGCCGGAAAAGACCCAGAAATGGATACAACTGGAAAATATCGAAAAGGAAGCGACGAAAAAAGCGGTTCTCAAAGAGGGGATACCTGAGTTTTTGGCTTTTTTGAAGAAGAAAGGCATAAAGGTGGCGCTGGTCACGAACAACTCGAGAGAAAATGTTCTGTATCTTCTCCATAAATTCAACCTGGCATTCGACCTTGTTCTTTCCAGGGAAAGCGGACTCTGGAAGCCATCAGGAGCTCCGTTCAACACCGTTTTAAAGGAATTGAAACTGAAAAAAGAGGAGTGTTGTGTTATCGGTGACACCTTCTTTGACATAGAAGCTGCCAAGGATGTGGGAATTGTTAAGATCTATATTTTGAACAGAGACCGAGAGAAATTTTCCTCGACCCCAGCAAAAGTCTTTACGGATGTCAAGGCACTTCAGCTTCATATCCAAACTCTTCTGTAGTTGTTAATTTTTTTTATCGCAGGTAACCTTCTTCTTTGTGATAAATGTTCCTAATTTTTTCGTAGCTTAAAGAATTTGATAGCCGGGATTAGAAAGACCAAAGTGAAAAGAAAAAGGACACCGATGTGGGGAAGAACGGCTGAAAAACCATCTCCGAAAAAGATCAATTTATGGAACGCATCAATGGCCCAACCTGTTGGGAAGATAAAGCCTAAGTTTCGTATTCCCCGGGGGACAAGTTCCAGGGGCCACCAACATCCCCCAAGAGCCGCCATGGTATTCGCCACAAGGATGTTGAGGACGATGAGGATCTCAACTTTTTTGATTAAGCTGCCAAATAGGATACTCATTCCGGCTATTGAGCCGCAAAAGAATAAGGCAACCAAAAGGATGGAAAGTATAGAAGGCCCAAAATAGATCTTAAACAGGACTTTACCCACTGCAAAGAGAAGAATTGCCTGGATCATACCGATTATCACTCGGCTGGTCCATTTTCCGGCCAGGATTGTCGAAAATGTCGCTGGACTTAAAAATGTTCTTTCCAATTGTCCGTGCCGGCGTTCCTCAAGGAGAATAATCCCTCCATACATGAGTATGGTGAAAATTATGAACATGACTGTGATAGCGGGAATGGAGTGGTTGAAACCGGCAGGAATAACATGAAGCTTGCCACCCATTTCGGTTCGGAGGGAAATGAGCCTCTCGAAGTCATGTTGGTCATATCTGATTTTAAGGTCCGTTTCATCTTCTGGAGCGACAAGGATGATTCTGGATATAATTTTAATAATGGCTTTCAAAATATTTGAATAGGCAGCCTGAGATGCCTCCATGTTACTCGAGGCTTCCTTCTCGAGGATGAGCTCCACTTTTGTGCCTGATAATATATCCCTGGCAAAATTTTGCGGAATGATGAGAGTTCTTATGCTCTTCTCCTCTTCATTCTCAAGCACTATTACCGTATACTTTTCGCTCTCCAGCTCTTTCATCAGTTGCCCGGAGAGAAAACTTTTGTCGTAGTCCAATACATTGAGTGTAACCTTGCTAATCCCCCCTTCTGATTCAGGGAAAGCCATGCCAAAGATCAATGCGAAAAGGAGGGGAAAAACCAGGAGCCAGAAAAAAAACATCTTGTCCTTGATCGTGAGCTTCAAATCATTGACAGCTATGGTCCAGAATGTCATTGGGAGATGTCCTTTTTCAGATTCTTATTCATTAAGTAAGAACCCAATATTGAAAGCAAGACACCCGCAACGACCATAAAAAGCAGTATGGGTGCTATTGCTGAGAGAGGCTCGCCTTGCATGATGTTTTTGAATGCAGTGATTCCCCAATAATTCAGAGTCAGTTTGGAGAATTTGAGAATAACTGGAGGATAATTTTCCACTGGGACCATACTCCCTCCGAGCATGGACATCAATAAGATCACTGTTGTGAGAAGTGCTCCAGCCTGTCTTTCTGTACGGACAAAAGAGAAGAGAAAAGAGATAAAGCCAGCTATCAGAATGTTGAGACAGAGGACAAGAAGTGCGACAGAGACAGGATCGCCCCAATTAATGGAAAAGATAACTCGTCCAAGGATAATTAAAAGAGATGTGCAGAGGATGCCGATCAAGGTGGAGGTGACAATTTTGCTCCATATATACTCTCTCAAGTTTACCGGTGACACGCGCAGCCTCATGAGAGTTCCACTCTCTTTTTCAGTGAGAACATCCTCGAATACAGCGTTGCAGATAAATAGGAGAAACATAACTGCAATGGCCGGGAGGATGTAGGCTTGGACAGTCATATCAGAAACTTCCTTTTTTTCTTCTGACAGGGTAATTTGTTTGATCGAAATGACTGGAGGAATGAGGTATTTTGACAGTCCTTCGATGCGGTCTTTAAATTGCAGAGAGAGGGCCGAGATTGATTCATCCGGCAACGCCTCAAGTTCTGCCAAGTCTCTGATGGTCGTCAACTCGTCAGCGAACACTTGGCGCAGAGAGGACAGTCCAAGCATCATCGTGTCAAGGATCTCTTCAGCGATCTGCGGGAGAAACTGTTCAGCAGGATTCTTTAAAAGCAGAATCTCTGTCGGTTTCCCCTCCCAAATATTATCACCAAAGTTTTCCGGAATGATCAGTAATGCCGAGGCTTTCCCTCTATCCAAAAGCTTGCGTCCCTCCTCCTCTTCGAGTTCTTCGAGGTCGATGAGTTCGCTCAATTCCCCTTGAGTCAGTGCACCGAGCATAAATCCGGAGATTAAGCTTTGGTCATTGTCTACAACAAAAATTTTGACCTGGGGGAGGGTTTCCTCTCCACCGGAACCGAAGACCATGCCGAAGATAAGAGTGAACACAAAAGGGATGAAGAGAAATCCCAGAATGACAGCTGGATTTTTCCATTTTCTCCTAAAATCTTTCCGGACAAGATGAAATATATATCTCACTCGCGCAGTTCCTTTCCAGTCAGTTTGAGAAAAACACTTTCAAGGTTTGGTTGCTTTATAGACACATCATCGATTGTGATTCCTTTCTTGAAGAACTCCTCTAGAAGAGTTGATATATTCTTAGAAGCTTCCAGCGAGAGGACAAGTTTTCCTTCCTCGATAGATAGGACTGTTGCCTGTTGGAATTCAGAGATGATGGTCCTTGCCTTATCGATACTGAATTTTCCGCTGATTATGACGATATCTTTTTCGCCCACGATCTGTATGAGCTCATCCAGGGTGCCCAGAGCTAAGATCTTACCAAGGTCCAAAACCGCTATGCGGTGACAGAGCTCTTCGGCCTCTTGAAGGTTGTGAGTTGTATAAAGTATGGTTGTTCCGTTGGATGAGGCCTCTTTGATGATCTCGTAAATGTTCAATTTTGTCTGAACATCTATGCCTATGGTCGGTTCATCCAGCAGCAAAAGCTTGGGCTCATGGATCAAGCCGATAATGAGGTTGATCCTCCGTTTCATCCCCCCCGAGTATTTTTTTAGGGCGTCATTTTCTCTGCCCAGTAATCCAGTTTTTTCCAGATAGTACTGAACTCTCTCGTCCAATTCTTTTTTCCTGACTCCGTACAGTTTTCCCCAGAAAAGAAGATTTTCCTTTGCGGTCAACTCTTCATAAAAGGCCATCTCCTGAGGAACGACTCCCATCAGCCTTTTTATTTTTTTTAAATCCCCATCAAGGTCTAAAGAGTTGATATGGATTTTTCCGCTGTCTGGTTTGAGCAAGCCCGCAATTATCGAGATGGTCGTTGTTTTCCCTGCGCCATTAGGACCTAGAAATCCGAATATTTCCCCCTCTGTAACCTCAAAGGAAATGTCATCAACGGCTTTGATCGTGTCAAATGTTTTTGATAAGTGGTCTATCTGCAGCATCGCTTTTCTCCCCATCCTCTGAATTATTCATAAACGCTGCTGACTCGTGAATAATTCATCCTTTTCGCGGATAATCGGTGTATTTAAGTTACCATATTTCATTATCAAGTGTAAGCAATTCCTAAATCGTGATGCAGGGAATTCTAGATAACAGTATTAAGTGATCAGGTTGTGTGGTTGAGAAAACCGTGAGAAGGGCTCCATTCGGGCATGGTTCTATGTAGGGTCCGTTCCCCGAACGGACCGTTTGGGAAACGGTCCCTACATTTATATGGAGCCACACTGCTTTCCCGTTGTTCGTTTTCGAAACCATATAATCTGATCACTGAAATGTCATCCATCACGGTTTTGGAAATACTAACTTATGAACTTCGAGGGTTGATTTATACAAGGGAATAGTTAAAAATATACGGTCAATACAGGTCTAAGGATAAAAACATGCAAAAAGAAAAATTACTTTTGATACCCGGACCGACGCCTGTTCATCCGCGGATATTAAACGCTTTATCTCTTCCTACGGTATCTCATGTGAGTCCAATTTTTGTGGATGAACTGAAAGAGGCATTGGATAATCTGAAAAAGATAGTCTTCTGCCAGGATGGAGAGCCATTTATCGTGGCTGGGGCGGGTACACTTGCTATGGAGATGGCTTTGCTCAACACTGTCAATAAAGCGGAGAAAATTCTGGTTCTTTCTCAGGGTTTTTTCGGCAAGCGGATGAAAGATATCGCCGAAAGTTTTGATCTGGCATGTGAAATCATCCAGAGCCCATGGGGTAAGGCCGTCCTCCCTGAAGAGCTTGCTGAGAAAATGGCCACAGAGCATTATGCAGCTGTTGTTTCCACGCATGTGGATACAGCTACCGGAGCTTGTGCCCCTGTCAAGGATTATGCGGAGATCCTCGCGGGCTTTGATAGTCTCTATATCGTCGATGGCGTCTGTGCTACGGGTGGCATAGAAGAGAGAATGGACGATTGGGGTATCGATGTGGTTCTCACAGCGGCCCAAAAATGTTTTGGTACTCCTCCTGGTCTAGCTGTCCTCATCCTCTCACGAAAGGCGATGGATAAGAGGCAGAGCATGGAGGCGATCCCTGCTTACTACGCAGACTTGATGCGATGGTTGCCCATCATGAAAGATCCCTCGAAGTATTTTTCGACTCCCTGTGTGAATGAGATCAGGGCTTTTAACGAGGGCACAAGGATCATTCTCGAGGAGGGGATGGAAGAGCGATTCCGCCGCCATAAGAGAGTAGCAAAAGCCATCCGGGCCGCATTGAGACATCTGGGTTTCTCTTTTTTCACAGATAAAGCATTCCTCGCGGATACACTTAGTGTGTGTTACTATCCGGAAGGAATCGAGGATCAAGCTTTCCGGACCACCTATGCATCGAATGGAGTCATTGTCGCTGGAGGATTGGGAGAAGTTGCAGGAAAAGTATTCCGAATGGGGCATATGGGCAATCTGTCCATCTCTCAAGTTCAGTTTGCCATAGCGGCTGTGGAAAGCACTCTTTCCACTCTAGGTTACAGTTTCAGCCTTCATTCTGGCATACAAGCCGCTCGTGAGATCCTAGAGTCTCCATCGAGCTGAGTAAAAAAAATGACGAGCAAAGTTTTCTTTATTGCGGCATCCAGAGAAGAATCGGATAAATCCTTCGCCGAAAAAACGGCAAAAGTCTTTCACAATCTCGTTTCGGAAAAGCAGATCGAAAGAGAACACTTTGTGGGTCTTAAAATCCATTTTGGTGAGAAAGGGAATACAGGATATATTAAGCCTCCCTGGTTGGTCCAACTCATTCATGAGTTAAAGAAAAAAACGTCTCGGGTTTATATCACAGATACCAATGCCTTGTATGTGGGCAATCGATCAAATGCTGTGGCTCATCTGAAGTTGGCCGCTGATCATGGATTCACGATCGATACGCTTCAGATCCCTGTGATTATTGCGGATGGCCTGATCGGTCGCGATGATGATGAGATTGAGGTCGATCTTCCGCGCATCAAAACGGCGAAACATGGCAGTGCTTTCTTTAATACGGATTATCTCGTGTGCTTGAGTCACTTCACAGGGCATATTCAGACTGGTTTTGGTGCTGCCTTGAAGAATCTGGGAATGGGATGTGCCTCCAGGTCGGGCAAGCTCGAACAACACTCGGATGTGCGCCCTTGGATCAATCAGAAAGCGTGCAAGAATTGTATGAACTGCATGGATTATTGTCCTGTAGATGCTATCGAAGAAGGGGAGAGGAGTGTCCATATCGTCGCAGAGAAATGTATCGGGTGTGGGGAGTGTCTCGTGGTTTGCAGCGTTGGTGCTGTCAAGATGCGCTGGGATGAAGACGCCATACGCGTCCAGGAGAAGATGGCTGAATACGCTTACAGTCTCTGGAAAGTTTTGAATGGTAATGTCGCCTGCTTGAACTTTTTAGTCGGAGTGACGAAGAATTGCGATTGTATGGCGAAGGATGAGAAGGCTATCGTTCGTGATATAGGGATCCTGGGCTCTCTGGATCCTGTTGCCATCGATAAAGCTTCGGTCGATCTTGTGAATGAGCGAAGCCGCCGGGATCTGCTGAGAGAAATTCACAATGCCGATTGGGCTGTCCAGCTTGAACACGCACAACAGATCGGACTCGGTCGTATGGAATATGAGTTAATCGAAATTGTATAGAGTTTGTTTTTGAGTGTGTGTATCAGTCTTTACTCATCCTATGATTCTAGCTATAATGATTCCAAATTATCGGGGCGTAGCGCAGTCCGGGTAGCGCACAGCGTTCGGGACGCTGGGGTCGTGGGTTCAAATCCCACCGCCCCGATTTTTTCAGAATTATTCATAAAAAATGTCGATACTTATCATGACAAACACAATATCAGAATTTCATTTTTTTATTTCCGAATAATCATTTGTGCATTGCATTTTCCATGTCATTTTTATTAATAATCGACATTTTTTACCCTACGGGCGCCGACCCAACCTACCCGCCGATCTCACTACAAAGCCTTCGTTGTAGCCCGGGTTAGGTTGGGTCGGCTCGCGGTAGTTCACTACAGCTTCGTAGGATACTGCCTCGCCTTTGCAGCGATATCGACTCGTGAATAATTCTGGATAAAGTCGTTAGAGGTGCGACAAGAAGCGACATAATACGACAAAATGCATCAAATCAGGGAAATGACCTTGACTTTTCTTCAATTGAGCATAAATTCTATATACGTTTCAAGAAAAAGGTAGGGTACCAGTCGCAGGAGCAGGAGGGGGGGCCTCTCCTTTCTATCCCGTCAAATGTGAAGTTCGATGATGTCTTCGTCTTTGAGAAGGTAATCGTGATTGACCTTTTGGCCCTGATATTTACCCTGTCCCCATATCCTGGCAAATTTAAGTTTTTGTGAGAAGTCTTTATGGACTGTTTTTGCCATGTCCATCATCGTATTTCCGACAGGGAACACGTACGGATCTGTCTTATCCGCTTTTTTCCCGGGCATCTTGCTGTACACCCGGACTATCTTGAGTATGGCAAATATCCTATTCCTCAGTTCTTCGAGTCCAAATTCCTCTAAGGCTGAAATGGTGATCAGATTGTACGCAGGATCTATGGTGCTTCTCAACACAGATAAGCTTGCTTCAGATCCAGGGAGGTCTGTTTTGTTGGCGATGATAAGCGTCCATTTCAAAAAAAACTGTTTTTCGGGGCTAATGTCCTGCTCTTCAGGCACAAGTTCAATTTTTTTTTCTTTGAGTTTTCCTGTGATTTCGTTCAGATCACTCACAGGGTTTTGGCTTCCTAAGTCCATTAAGAGCAAAACTGCATCTGCGTTTTTTATGAGCTCTGCATGCCATGGTTCAAAATACTCCGCAGTTATGGGTGGAGTATCGATCAACTGGATCTGAATATTCTCATACATCATCATTGCTGGAGAGGGAGTATGAGTCGTAAAAGGATAGTTTCCGATATCGGGATTGGCGTTGGTGAGGGCTTTAATCAGAGAGGATTTCCCTGAATTTGGAAGACCGGTTAGTATGACTTGGCCTGCTCCGGCTCTATCGACATGGTATGTCGGCCCATGCCGGGAAACGGCTGCCTTTTTTTGAGACTGTTCCCTGAGTTTAGAGATTTTTGTTTTGTACAGTGCCTGAAGTTTTTCTGTGCCTTTATGTTTGGGAATGATCGAGAGGAGTTCTTCCATGATCGCGATCTTCTCTCCCGCAGTCCTCGCTGTCTTTAATTCCTTCTCCTTTTCGAAGTACTGGGGGGGTAAATTGGCTGGCATGGTTTTTACTCCTCTCTTCCGCTTCATTATATCTAAACTCATTTTGGATTTCAAAAATTCCATTAGGATAGGAAGCGTCTCCAAAGCCGTGATGAATGACGTTCCGAGTGTTCCAATTGGTGATTTCGAAAACACGCTCAGTTTCCCCAGCGAGGAAACTTCGCTCGGACGTGGGGGCATCCCTCACATCTCCCCCTGGGAGATGTACCATGCCCGCCTAGAGCCCTTCTCACGGTTTTCTCCACCACACAATTGGAACACCCAATAACGCAATGTGATTTATGTCATCACGGATTTGGAGATGCTTTTTTCCTGTTTATTTATTTTGAACTGAGAATTTTTGAGTGATTTGTTCGTTAATCCCATATGCTGATTTTCTTAAAATTAGAAGTGGAAAACATGCAGATTTTGCGAGTTGTTTGGCGCAATTTTTTCAGCGTAAGAACATGTGGGCTTTGAGTGCTTTTTTGTCACAAAAAAAAAGGCATTTATTTTGAATATTCTTTGCTATTTTCCCCATATAATGGTACAATTAAAGTCTAAAAAATAATGCCTATTGGGTTATGTGAAAAACCTCCCCTCATAATCCCATTTTTTTCCCAAAAAGCAGGAAAATGACAACGAAAAAATATACCGCAGAAAGTATTAAAGTACTAAAGGGGTTGGAAGCTGTTCGCAAGCGACCGGCCATGTATATTGGAAGCACTGGATCTCAAGGATTGCATCATCTGGTTTACGAAGTTGTGGACAACAGTATTGACGAAGCTCTCGCTGGATTTTGTAAGAAGATCGATGTCACGATCCATGTGGATAACACTGTCACAGTCGTCGATGACGGCAGGGGTATTCCTGTCGGAATACACAAGAAAACTCGGAAACCTGCCGCTGAAGTTGTCATGACAACTCTTCATGCCGGTGGGAAATTTGACGCCAAATCATACCAGGTTTCAGGGGGTCTTCATGGTGTTGGGGTTTCGGTCGTCAATGCCCTTTCAGAGAGGCTTGACCTTGAGATCAAGAGAGAAGGTGGAGTTTATATCCAGAGCTATGCAAGAGGAAAACCGGTCACAAAACTCAAGAAGATCGGGAAAACCACTAAAACCGGCACAAAAACCACTTTTAAACCAGACCCTGAAATTTTCCAATCCTTGGAATTCAATTTCGACACCTTGAGTCAGCGATTGAGGGAGCTTTCCTACTTGAACAAAGGATTAAAGATCTCCATCATGGATGAACGGAACGATACCCGAAAAGATTTCCATTACAAGGGTGGAATTCGGGAGTTCGTCCAGTATCTCAATCAGAATAAAACAGCCATTAACCCGAAACCCATCTGTATTGAGAGCAATAAAAACGGAATAATCGTGGAGATGGCCCTGCAGTACAACACGGGCTATTCGGAGACCATTTTCTCCTTTGTGAACAACATCAACACCACCGAGGGAGGAACCCATCTCATCGGTTTTAAATCGGCTTTGACACGTTCGCTCAATCAGTATGCCAATGCCCATAACCTTATCAAAGACTTGAAACAGAACTTGAGTGGAGATGATACACGCGAGGGTTTATGTGTTGTTTTGAGCCTTAAGTTGAAAGAACCTCAATTTGAAGGGCAAACAAAGACCAAACTCGGCAACAGTGATGTCAAAGGAATTGTCGATTCCATCGTTAACGAGGAGCTCTCTTGTTATTTTGAGGAAAATCCATCCGTCGCCAGAAAAATCATCCTAAAGGTTCTGGATGCGGCAAGGACACGGGAGGCTGCACGCAAAGCGAGGGAGCTTGCTCGACGTAAAGGTGTTCTGGAATCCACATCGCTCCCAGGCAAACTGGCAGACTGTCAAGAGCGAGATCCTGCCCAGAGTGAGATATTTCTCGTAGAGGGTGATTCCGCAGGGGGTTCAGCCAAGCAGGCGCGGGATCGGCGATTCCAAGCGGTGCTCCCCCTTAAGGGTAAAATTCTCAATGTCGAGAAAGCCCGCTTCGATAAAATCCTAAAGAGCGAAGAGATCGGCATAATAATATCAGCCCTGGGAACGGGTGTAGAACAATCGGATTTTAACATCGATAAGCTGCGTTATCACAAGGTCGTCATCATGACAGATGCGGATGTGGATGGCTCTCATATCAGGACGTTGCTGATGACCTTTTTTTACAGACAAATGCCTCAACTTATTGAAAAGGGTCACCTTTATATCGCTCAGCCCCCGTTGTATAAGATTTCCAAAGGCAGATCTTTCCAGTATTTGAATGATGAGAGGGATTTCGAGAAATACATGATACGGAAAATATCCGAAGAATTTCAGCTCCAGGTCAACAAGCAAAGCGAAGTGATCAAAGGGGACAAATTCAGAAAATTTCTCCTGCGGATCATCACGAAAAAGAACTTTATCAAGGTCATGGAGAGAAAAAACTATCCGTTCTTTCTTATCGAGATCTTGATGAAAAATGAAGTGGGAGATTTGGAATTCTTGCATAGTTCCAAAAACATGAGGAAAATCCAGAGCCTACTCACAGAGAAAGACATCGTCTCTGTTCTTAGCAAGGACGAAGAACACGGCCTTTATGAGCTCGCGGTCAATTTTCAGGTCAATGGTATGGTCGTGACCTCAAAAGTGAACATGGCCCTGATCACTTCAGCCCAATACCAAACTCTCTATAAAACCTACAAAGCGCTCGAAGATTTTAGCCCTCCTTTCTTTATCTTGATCAATGGAGATAAGATCAAACTCGAGAATGAAGCCAAACTTCTCGAATACCTCTACGATAACGGTAAAAAAGGGATCGTGATTCAAAGATATAAGGGATTGGGAGAGATGACGCCCATTCAGCTCTGGGAAACCACGATGGACTCTGAAAAAAGATATCTTCTCCAGGTGTCTATCCTTGATGCCGTGGAGGCTGATAAGACCTTCACCATTCTTATGGGGGATGAAGTCGAGCCTCGCAGGAATTTTATCGAGACAAATGCTCTGGAAGCTCAAAATTTGGATGTGTAAAGAGATACTATGAAAAATTCCAATTCTACAAAAAACGGATTGATGAGCAACAACATCTCTGTCGTCAGTGTTGAAAAAGAGATGAAAAAATCCTATCTGGATTATGCGATGAGTGTCATTATCGGACGCGCTATCCCCGATATCAAGGATGGATTGAAGCCTGTTCATCGACGGTCTCTCTTCGCCATGCACGACGCAGGAAATACATGGAACAAGCCATATAAAAAATCCGCCCGAATCGTCGGAGATGTCATTGGAAAATATCATCCGCATGGGGATGTGGCTGTGTACGACACAATCGTACGCATGGCCCAAGACTTCAGCCTTCGCTATCCCCTGGTAGATGGTCAGGGCAATTTTGGCTCCATAGATGGTGATCCTCCTGCGGCCATGCGTTATACCGAGATCAGGATGAAAAAATTTGCCCAGGAGCTACTTGCAGATCTGGACAAAGATACTGTCAATTTCGTTCCTAACTATGACGAAAGCCTCAAGATGCCCGACGTCCTCCCGGCTAAGATCCCGAATTTGCTCGTCAATGGGGGATCCGGTATCGCTGTGGGGATGGCGACAAACATCCCGCCTCATAATTTGGGAGAGGTTATAGATTGCATTATCCACTTGATTAAACATCCCAACGCAAAATTAGCGAAGCTCATGCAGTATATCCCAGGGCCAGATTTTCCCACCGGGGGATTTGTATTTGGGTTAGAAGGGATAAAGAGTGCTTACGAAACAGGAAGGGGGATCATAAACCTGCGGGCCAAAGCTGTGATCGAGCGAGGAGCCCAGGGGGAGAGGGATCGAATCGTGATCACTGAAATCCCCTATCAGGTGAACAAGGCTAAGCTTTTAGAGAACATTGCAAACCTTGTGAATGCCAAGAAGATCGAAGGTATTGCTGATATCAGAGATGAGTCCGACAGGGAAGGGATGCGGGCCGTGATCGAGATTAAAAGAGGAGAATTTCCTGAAGTCATCCTTAACAATCTGTACAAACACACATCTCTCCAGACATCTTTTGGGATCATCCTGTTGGCGATCGTAGAGAAACAGCCCAAGGTGCTGGGCTTGATCGATATGATGCGCTATTTCATCTCACACCGCCAGGATGTGGTGCGCCGCCGGACGCGCTTCGACTTGAAAAAGGCAGAGCACCGAGCGCACATTCTCGAAGGATTGACTATCGCTCTAGATCATCTGGATGAGATCATTACTCTCATCCGTGCATCCAAGACTGTGGACGAAGCGAGAAACGGATTGATCACTAACTTTCGCCTGTCAAGAATCCAGGCTCAGGCTATCCTGGAGATGCAGTTACAGAAGTTGACACGACTGGAACGAGAAAAGATAGTCCAGGAATACAAAGAGCTGAAGAAACTCATCGCAAAGTTGAGAAAAATCCTAAAAAGCGAGCAACTGATCCTTGACATCATCGTGGATGAATTGAAACAGATAAAATCGGATTACAACGATCCGAGACGAACAGAGATCGTAAAGGAAAGCATTACAGAGATCTCTGTCGAAGACATGATCAAGGAAGAAGATGTAGCCATCACCTATACATCGTCTGGATATATTAAACGGACGTCTTTGAGCAATTTTCGGTTCCAAACTCGCGGGGGGAAAGGGAAAAGAGGGATGAGCATGAAAGCTGAGGATGTGGTCCAGGACCTCTTTATCTGTTCCACGCACAGCTACATGCTCATTTTCACCAACTCGGGTCGGCTCCACTGGCTAAAGGCTTTGTACATCCCAGATGTGGGCATTGCGAGTCGAGGGAAGTCCATTCAAAACCTTGTCCAGCTCGATCCGAATGAACGAGTGAGTTCAGTAGTGGCTGTCAAAGAGTTTGCGGAAGATCTCTATGTGATGATGCTTTGTTCGAATGGACGGATCAAGAAAACTCGCCTCAGCGATTTCAAGAATATCCGAAAGGGGGGCATTCTTGCCATCACTCTGAATTCAAAAGTCGAATTGTTGGAGGCGAAACTCACAGATGGCACGAAAGAGATCATCATCGGTACAAAAATGGGCAAGGCCATCAAGTTCAAAGAAAGCGAGATCCGGCCCATGGGCCGGCAGGCTGCAGGAGTGAAAGGGATCACGCTCAACCCGAAAGACCAGATCGTTGGGATGCTGGTCATTGGAGAGAAACAAAAATATGCCTTCACAGCGAGCGAAAAGGGATATGGTAAAAAGACTGACACCAGCTTCTATTCCCTCCACCATAGGGGCGGCAAAGGGGTCATCAACCTGAAGACCAATAGAAAGATCGGGAAGGCCATCGGAATGGTTGGAATTACTGAAGAAGAGATTCTTTTGATCTCCGAAATGGGAAAGGTCATTCGATTTAAGACCGAGAAACTCCGGCCCATAGGTAGGGCAACTCAGGGAGTCAGGATCATAAACCTTGGAAAAGAAGATAGGGTCGTCTCCATCGCTAAAGTCCTGGAATCTTAGTTCTCTCGCTTTATAATCTAATTCTTTTTAATTTGGGTTTTCATGTAGGGTTCGCTCTCCGAACGGGCCGTTTAGCAAAAAAAATGGGGACAGGCACCTCTTTCCTCATGGGATGTCGGAGCCAGTCCCCATTTGATGTAGGGTCCGCTCTCCGAGCGGACTGTTTGGGAAACGGTCCCTACACTCTATCTCAATCTTGCAGCATTCAACATGGTGATAGATATTCGTGCCATCATTGAAACAGAGATACTCATAAAAGATCGACTGGGCTTGACTTTAAGGAACCAATACCCATAGAATTTACCCAACTGTTAAATTGGAGGGTATTATGGCCGAAACTTTAAGTCAGCTTTTTCTTAACACGATTAAATCTTACCCGAAAGACGATCTGATGCTTTACAAAAAGGATGGGAGTTTCACGCCTATCTCAACAGCCGAGTTCGAAAAGCAGGTGAAACACCTTGCTCTCGGCTTGAGAGACCTGAATTATGAAGCAGGGGATAAACTGATCATACTCTCTGAGAACAGGCCTGAATGGGTGATGACGGATATGGCGAATTTGTGTCTGGGCGGAGTAACAGTTCCTATTTACACATCGCTTGTTCCGGAACAGATCAAATACATCATCGATAACTCAGACGCAAAGGTTGTTGTGTTCTCAGACGATGAAATGTGGGAAAAAATCAAGGCCATTCAATCAGAGCTCATAAAAGTGGAACACTATATCACATGTCAAGCTGATGGGCCTGAAGGCACTTTGACTTTTGCGGACGTTCAGAAGCGGGGAGAGAGGCTTGCAAAGGAACAGCCCGATCTTTTTGAGGAACTTGCGCTCAAAGTAAAACCTGATGATGTAGCCTCGATCATCTATACATCAGGGACAACAGGAGCACCCAAGGGAGTCATGCTGATGCACAGCAATTTTGTGAGTAATGTCGAAGCAGTAACGACGATCATCGAATTCACCGAAAAAGATACAGTTCTTTCTTTTTTACCTTTGTCTCATGTCTTGGAGCGGATGGTCACCTTTGCTTATCTCTGCAAAGGATGCTCCATAGGATACGCAGAGAGTATTGAAACGGTTGCAGAAAATTTATTGGAGATATGCCCACAGATCATGGTCAGTGTTCCTCGTGTGTTCGAAAAGATTTACGCCAAGGTCATGGATAATGTTCTTGCCAGCTCTTCTTTGAAGAGGAAGATCTTTTTCTGGGCTGCCAGAATTGGGAAGGAGTATGGGAGAAAAAAAATGCTCGATCAACCAGTATCTGGTTATCTTCAGTTCAAAAAGAATCTTGCTCACAAGCTGGTCTTCTCTAAAATAATCGAGAAAACCGGAGGCAGAGTTCGCTTCTTCGTTTCGGGCGGAGCACCTCTTTCCAAAGATATTGCCGAGTTTTTCTATGCGATGGGACTGATCGTTCTAGAAGGATATGGATTGACAGAAACTTCTCCAGTCATTGCAGTGAACACTCTTGAAGATATTAAATTCGGAAGTGTGGGAAAGCCTATCCCTGGAGTAGAGGTGAAAATCGCCGAAGATGGGGAAATATTGACAAAAGGACCCCATGTCATGAAGGGGTATTACAAAATGGAGGCTGAAACACAAGAAACTATTAAAGACGGTTGGTTCTATACGGGAGATGTAGGTTTTTTGGATGAAGAAGGATTTGTAACTATCACGGACAGGAAGAAAGATCTCATCGTTACGGCAGGCGGAAAGAATGTAGCACCTCAGCCCATAGAGAATATCATAAAAACAAATCTTTATGTCTCTAACGCGGTTATTATCGGAGACAAGCGGAAATTTATCTCTGCACTTGTTGTGCCGAATTTCGAGAAATTAGTAGAGTATGCAAACGCAAACAACATCAGTTACAGTGATTATGCCGATCTTGTCGAAAATGATAAGATCTTGAATTTTATCGAAGCCGAAATCAATAGGGCAACACCAGGATTGGCGTCCTACGAAAAAGTGAAGAAAGTGGCTTTGCTGGATAGAGAATTCGAGATTGAAAAAGGGGAGATAACACCGACTCTCAAAGTCAAGAGAAACATCGTTGAGCAGAAATACAGAAGTATTATCGACAGTCTCTATCAAGAATAATATTCTGAATAATTCATAAAAGCTGCTGCCAAATTTCTACTTTAAAAACATTTAATATCTTATTGTCAGCATCTTTTACCCTTCGGGCGAGCCGATCTCACAGCATCGGCTTCGTTGTAGCCCATTCGCGGTAGTTCACTACAGCTTCATGGGGCACTGCCTCGCCGCTACTGCGACCTCGGTCCGTGAATTATCCATCTTTCTTCTGAATAATTCAGAGTTAAAAGGGCTTAAATCTAGGAGGATTTTTTCTTTATATAGAGGATCCGGCCACAGTTTTCACAGAGAATGATCTGGTTT
>CAZXJE010000036.1:13447-17687 GCA_964640835.1 uncultured Eubacteriales bacterium | reverse complement strand
GGGCATGGTCATTTTTATGTAGGGACCGTTTCCCAAACGGTCCGTTCGGGGAACGACCCTACATTTAAATAGTCATTCATCACGGATTTGGGGATGCTTCCGGATATCGGGAAAATTTCCGGTTTACTATGCCGGCCTGTTTGGAATACAATTGACGCGCGTTTTTATTTAAGATCGAGGAATAAGCGACAATTAAAAGAAAATGGATGGCTCCCTCTAAAGAACATGTTCATATCATAGGTGCGGGCCCGGCAGGGATGGCCTGCGCATACACATTGGCAAGGGGAAAGCACGCAGCGCTAGTGATCGAAGGGGAGAAATATGTTGGCGGACTTTGCCAGACCATAGAATTTTCCGGGTACCTGTTTGATATTGGAGGGCATCGATTTTTGTCCAAGTCAGACCTCATAAATGCCTTCTGGCAAGAGATCATGGGAGGAGACCTCCTCAAAGTTCGCAGACTTTCAAGAATCTTCTACCGGAAGCGTTTTTTCAATTATCCGCTCTCGTTTTTTAATACATTCTGGAATCTGGGGCCTTTGGAGAGCTTCCGTTGTATTGCCAGTTATGGTTACTGCCGATTGACCAATCCTGGTAACGATCAGACATTTGAAGGTTGGATTATCAATCGGTTTGGGAAACGGCTCTACGAGATCTTTTTTGATACATATACCAGGAAGGTGTGGGCAGTCCCTTGTAAAGACATCTCAGCCGATTGGGCTGTTCAGAGGATTCGAGGACTTTCTTTGAGAGTGGCTATCAAAAAAGCTCTTTTAGGAGCAAAGTCCAGGGGGCCCAAAACTCTTGCAGAGGAGTTTTTATATCCTAAGAAGGGGCCGGGAGAATTCTATGCAAGGCTAGAGAAATCTTTAGTGGATCTGGGCACTCAATTTCTCTTGGAGAAAAAGGTTGTTAGGGTGAACCATGAAAATGAAAAGGTGACTTCAATCGTTGTGAAGAACAAATCCGGATCTGCTGAGCAAGAGATTCCTGTGGACTACCTCTTTTCAAGCATGCCGTTGACGGATTTTCTACAGTCGTTGAATCCCCCTGTCCCCGAGAATGTCCGGTTAGCTGCATCAAGATTGAGGTTCAGGAGCTTTCTTGTCGTGAATGTGATCTTGGATTGTGAGGCTTTATTCCCGGATCAATGGATCTATGTGCATTCACCTGATGTGAAGCTGGGCCGGATCCAGAATTATAAGAACTGGAGCCCATTTATGACCGACAATCCCAAGAGAACGTCACTCGGACTCGAATATTTTTGTACGGAGGGAGATGAGCTCTGGGAGATGAATGATGTGGACCTTATTGATTTTGCGATTGAAGAACTGGAGAAGATCGGGGTTGTCTCACGGAAGCATTTGATCAATGGATTTGTCGTCAGGCGGAATAATGTCTATCCTGTGTATTCTTTAGATTACCAGGAGTCTCTGGATGTCATACAGGAATATCTGTCTCGATTTAAAAATCTACAAACCATGGGCCGTGCCGGGCTTTTCAGGTATGACAACTCTGATCATGCGATGTTGAGTGGAATAGGTGCCGCTAAAAACTACATGAACAAGACTGATTATGATCTCTGGAGTCAAGGTCCTCAACAGGAATACCTTGAGATGTAGGCCCATGTCTCTACATGAGAGTTTTTCTTTCCAGTCGGCAGATGAACTCCTGGCAAAATCCGGGGAATTGGGTGTCGAGCTTCCTTATCAAGAACCTCTGTCGGATCTATTCGAGTCTATTTCTGTGGGACCAATAAAAGTCCCTAACCGTCTTGCAATCCAACCCATGGAGGGCTTTGATGGAACGGCCGATGGAGCTCCTGATGAATTGACTTTCCGGCGATACAAAAGGTATGCCAGAGGTGGGAGCGGACTGATCTGGTTCGAGGCTACGGCTGTTGTGCCTGAGGGGCGTTCGAATCCTTCCCAATTGATGCTTACTCCTACCACCCTGGATGTATTTAAATCCCTCTTGGAGCAGACCCGCGAGATCGCCATTCGCTCCTTGGGCAGCACTCATGAAGTGTATTGTGTTCTTCAGATCACGCACTCTGGCCGGTTCAGCCGGCCCTCAGGAAAACCAGAACCATGGGTGGCGTGTTTTAATCCTTTGTTGGACCGGAGTGCTCAAAGCGTTCATGTCGCGAACGATGAAGAACTGTTGAGGCTTGAGGATGTTTTTGTCAACGCGGCCCGACTCGCATTCCGAGCTGGCTTTGATGCTGTGGATGTGAAAGCCTGCCACGGCTACCTTGTAAATGAACTCCTTGGTGCACACACACGTAAAGACAGCCGGTTCGGAGAGACATTCGAAAAGAGGATGTCGTTCCTCCTGGATATCGTCCAAGGGATTCGTGAGAGCGTCCCTCGATTGGGAGTGGCGGTTAGATTGAATGCCAGCGATTATGTTCCTTATCCCTATGGTTTCGGGATGTCAAGAGAGGACCCAGAGAAGCTCGACCTGACAGAACCTATGGCTCTTGTGAAACAGCTTATCGACCAAGGATGCTTTCTGTTTAACATCACTCTTGGTAATCCTCATTATACTCCACATTTTGGCCGCCCTTTGGACCGGGTTGAAAAGGATGCGCCTTTGCCGGATGAACATCCTCTCGTTGGCGTGGGACGCCTGTTAAAGACTGGGGGCAAATTCCAGCTCGCCTTCCCCGATGTTCCTTTTGTGAGCACGGGTTATTCCTGGCTGCGCCGTTTCTTTCCGCACGTCGGAGCAGGGATGGTGGGAAGGGGAGAATCCTCATTTGTCGGTCTCGGACGAAGCTCTTTCGCTTACCCCAATGCCCCCAGGGATTTGATGAACCAAGGCGCTCTCGATCCTCATAAAACGTGTATCGCATGCTCCCGGTGTTCAGAATTGATGGCGGGTGGTTATTCCACTGGCTGTGTGGTCCGTGATAGCGAGATCTACGGTCCACGCTATCAGAAATTTCTTGCTTCTCAGAGGACCTAAAGGATCAGCATGAAAAAAGAGATCATCGATATAGATGGAGTCAAATTTCCGGTTTATTCTCTGAATACACTCATCATAGGCAGCGGCGCAGCTGGACTGAATGCAGCCATTCATCTCTGGGAAAGGGGACAAAAGAATATCGCGATCGCCACGGACTGTTGGGGGGGAGGAACATCCAACAATGCCGGCTCGGATAAACAGACCTATTACAAGCTCTCTCTCGCAACCGAATCTCCAGATTCTCCGTACCATATGGCCCAGGACCTGTTTGAAGGCGGTTGTATGCACGGGGATATCGCCCTGTGTGAAGCGCAGAATTCACTCGAAGCCTTTTTTCATCTGGTGAGGCTGGGTGTGCCCTTTCCTCATAATCAGTATGGGGCCTATGTCGGATACAAGACAGATCACGATCCTTTGGGAAGGGGGACTTCTGCAGGCCCGCTGACGTCTCATCTTATGTTTGAAGCTCTTTCTATGGAGGTTAAATCCCGGGGAATAGCCGTATTCGATGGATACGAGGTCATAGCCCTTCTCTCTGATAAAAAAGACAGTGAAACTCATGTGATCGGGGCACTCGCTCTCGACCGGAACAATTGTGATTCGGAGAACCTGGGTTTTGTGATATTCAACGCAACGAATGTGATCCTGGGGACAGGGGGTCCTGCAGGGATTTACAAGGCTTCCGTTTATCCTGAAAGCCAGCTCGGCTCAACGGGCCTGGCTCTTGCCGTCGGAGCCATTGCCCACAATCTGACCGAATCTCAGTATGGATTGGCCTCGGTCAAATTCAGATGGAACATCTCAGGCTCGTATCAGCAAGTTATTCCCAGGTATGTGTCCACAGAAAAGGATGGAAGCGATTTGCGTGAATTTTTAAATGATTATTTCCCGGACATGGGAAAATTGGCAACAGCGATTTTTTTGAAAGGCTATCAATGGCCTTTTGATCCGCAAAAACTAAAGGATTTTGGCTCCTCTCTCATAGATATCCTCGTCTATCAGGAAACTGTCCTGAGAGGAAGAAAAGTTTTTCTGGATTTTACCCTGAATCCCAGCGGCGAAGGGATCTTGTCTGATTTTTCATTCGATCTTCTGGGAGAAGAGGCTTATCAGTACCTCCAGAATTCTGGTGCGCTGTATGGCACTCCAATCGAGAGACTTGAGACAATGAACCAACCCGCCATCGATCTCTTTAAAGACCACGGCATCGATATCGGGAAGGGCCTCCTGGAAATCGCCGTCTGTGCCCAACACAACAACGGGGGTTTAA
>CAZXJE010000036.1:0-13437 GCA_964640835.1 uncultured Eubacteriales bacterium | reverse complement strand
ACATCAAACATCTTTTTCCAGTGGGAGAGGTTAACGGCACTCATGGCGTTTATAGGCCGGGAGGTTCGGCATTGAATTCAGGACAGGTGGGAAGTATGCGGGCGGCGATGTTCATCGCCCAGAGGTATGATTCTGATCCTCTAGATCTCAATCTGTTCCTCTCCGCTGCTCAGGCCCAAATACATGAAAAATTCACTTCCGCCGGAACAATCATCGATAAAAAAGTCAGTGGTGATTCTGACATCCAGGTCCAGAGAGAAAGGATCCAGGATCGCATGTCTGCCTGTGGTGCACATGTCCGTGATCCTTCAAAGGTGAAAGAGGCCATCGTCGATAGCTGGAATCAGCTTGGAGAGCTTCAGAGCGTGTCGAAAGTCCAATCTCCAAAAGAGATCCCAGACGTTTTTAAGAACCTGGACCTCTGTCTGACCCATGCTATTTATTTAGAGGCTATCGGGGAATATCTCGAGAAAGGCGCCCGGAGTAGAGGCTCTTTCATTGTCTTGGACCCAGAGGGAGAGAAACCCTGTGATCAACTCGGTGAAAATTGGAGGTTTGGTTTGAACCCAGTGGATTCTTTTGTGAACACAAAGATCCTGGAAATTTCTTTGGATGCGAACATGACAGTAAAGAAAAACTGGGTAAACATCAGGCCTATACCTCAAGCTGAGGATTGGTTTGAAAAAGTTTGGAAAAATTATATGAATGACAAAATTATAAAATAAAGTTGGCAGCAGCTTTTATGAATAATTCAGGAGAGAGATGGATTATTCACGAGTCGAGATTGCTGCAAAGGCGAGGCAGTGGCCCACGAAGCTGTAGTGAACTACCGCGAGTGGGCTACAACGAAGGCTTTGTAGTGAGATCGGTGGGTAGGTTGGGTCGGCGCCCGAAGGGTAAAAGATGCTGACAATAAGATATTGAATGTTTTAAGAGTATAAAGTTGGCAGCAGCTTTTATGAATAATTCAGGAAATGAGGTGAAGAGAATGGGAGAAAAAAGGGTAGTCCTTGTGACAGGTGCAGCACGCGGTATCGGCCGAGGGATTTCGATTTCGTGTGCTGAAGCTGGATGTCTTGTCGCTGGAGTTGACATCCTGTACGATCCCGCAAACAAAGGTTCCGAGTTGCTCGAGGTTCAACGGAAAGTGGAAGAGCAGAACGTCTCTTTTCTGCCTGTTCAAGGGGATATTTCAGCACTTCACGATCATGAGAGAATTCTCAATGAGATCCTCGATTTTTATGGGAAAGTCGATGTGCTTGTCAATAATGCGGGCGTCGCTCCCGAGAAAAGGATGGACGTCCTTGCAACTACTGCGAGTAGTTTTGATCGAGTTATGTCTGTCAACACAAGGGGAACGTTTTTCCTGACACAGAGAGTTGCAATCCAGATGATCGAACACGCAAAAAAGGGATATCTTCAAAAACCCTGTATTATTTTCATCTCTTCCATCTCTGCAGAGGTCTCTTCTCCATCCAGGGCTGAATACTGTATATCCAAGGCTGCACTCAGTCAGGCCGCGCATATTTATGCAGACAGATTGGCCGAATTCGCGATCAATGTCTACGAGCTCCGCCCGGGTCTTATTCAAACGGATATGACCGCTCCGGTCAAAGAGAAATACGATAAACTCATCTCAGAGGGACTTGTCCCTCAGAAACGATGGGGATTTCCTGAGGATGTCGGGAAGGCGGTTGTCACTCTGGCTGGAGGTTACTTGGAGTATTCCACCGGATTAGTTTTGGAACTGAGTGGAGGCATGAACATTCGCCACTTGTGAGAGAATTTTTTATGAGCTTGCAGTTGGGGAGAAATGGTGATAAGAGGGAGAGAGTGAACAATGAATAGATCGGGGAGGATCTTTGAGCGGTTGCTGCAGACTCAGCTCATTGCGCTTTTAACACCCGAGAGTGCAACTCAATGTGTGAAAGCCTATGAGCTGTGTAATCCGATGGATGTGACTCTGGAAGTGGCATTTCGAACAGAGGCAGCAGAGAAGGGGATTAAAGCCATTCTCGAAAAACATCCGGATGCGCTAGTACTTGCAGGGACGATCCTCACTGTTCAGCAGGCTGAGCGTTCAATCCGGGCGGGTGCTGCAGGAGTCATCTCGTCTGATTACGTTCCCTCTGTTGTGGAGTTCTGTGCTCAAAAGGATGTTTTGTGTGTCCCTGGAGGCCTGTCCGATGTCGGGAAACAACTGGCCCAAAAAGCTGCGGTTTATCATTGTTCTTTGGAAGATCTGAGGGACAAATATCCTTATCAATGGGTCTACAAACTTTTTCCCGCTTTTTCCGGGACGCTCAATCATCTGGACCTTCCGCAGTCATGGAAGGGTCCATACAAGAATCTGTCCGTCATATACACGGGTGGTATCAATAGTGTTACACTCAAGGAGGCCTTCCGTAGGGATCCCCAAGGCGTTTTTTGTGGCTCTGGCCTGACTAAACATGTGGATGACCCCGATAAAATGGCATCGGATATTAAAGAGTGGAAAGAGGTGTTGAAGTCTCAAGCACCTTCGATCACAAAAAAAACAAAAAAAAGTCCGAAGAGAGAATCAAGGCAGCCTCGAGTCGTGACGTTTGGAGAGTTGATGCTCAGGCTTTCTTCCCCACATGGAGTACGCCTGAGCAGAGCAAGGACATTCGATGTCCACTTCGGTGGCGCAGAAGCGAATGTTGCTGTTTCCCTGTCCAATTTTGGCATGTTTTCTCGTTTTGTCTCCGCACTGCCGCTTAATGACATTGGAGCCAATGCTCTTTCTGTCCTTAAAATGTATGGCGTAGATACACAGTTCATTTGCCGCTTTGGACAACGGATGGGGATATACTATCTCGAGCATGGTTCGGGACCGAGGCCTTCCAAAGTTGTGTATGACCGAGGCCTTTCGGCCCTTTCTCAATTGAAGCCCGGCGATGTCGATTGGGAGCGGGTGTTTCAAGATGCCGATTGGTTCCACTGGACGGGTATCACTCCCGCATTGAGTGAATCTTTGGCCGAGTTGCTTCAAGAAGGCTTAGAAGCGGCCAACAAACTGGGCATAAAAGTGAGCGTTGACCTGAATTACCGGAAAAAGCTCTGGAGTGAAAAAGAGGCAAGGTCATGTTTGACGGCACTCATGCCTTATGTAAATGTCCTTTTTGGAAATGAGGAGGATCCCATCAGAATCTTTGGACTAACACCTAAAGATTCAAATGTTGAAAAAGGCCGGATTAATGTTGAAGGGTACAAGGAGCTCGCAGAATCGCTCGTCAAACAGTTCGGTTTTGAGAAAGTTGCGATTACTCTTCGTGAGAGCATCTCTGCCTCTGAGAATTTCTGGTCGGCAGTCCTTTTTGATGGCAAAAAGCTGTATCAGGGTCCGAGGCATCATGTCTGGATCGTCGATCGAGTAGGAACTGGGGACGCTTTTGCTGCAGGACTGATTTATGGTTTCTTGAAAGGAAAGACCGAGCCTGACGCCCTCTCGTTTGGCATTGCAGCCGCATGTTTAAAACATTCGGTTCTGGGTGATTTCAGCCTGGCCACTGTCGAAGAAGTGGAGGCATTTGCCGAAGGACAGAACACAGGAAGAGTCCAGCGGTGAATGCTCTCAAATCTTGAAAGAGAGAAGAGAATCGACCAAACTGTGTGAATTAAAGGAGCAAAAATAGGATGAAATGGAAAAGCTTTTTAAACAAGGTATTCAAGAATGATCTGGCCATCCTTGCCGTCCTATCACTGGTAAAATTCCTCATTCATTTCGTTTGCATCAACAAGTACGGTTATTTCAGGGACGAATTGTACTACATGGCATGTGGGGAAAATCTTGATTTTGGCTACGTGGATCATCCTCCTCTCATTGCCATCATCTCGAGATTCTCCCGTTTTCTCCTCGGAGATTCACTTTTTGCCATCCGGTTTTTTCCCGCCGTGGCCGGCGCACTGATTATCTTTTTAACAGGATTGATCGTTCGGGAGCTCGGAGGAAAAAGGTCAGCAATCATCCTGGCTGCTGTCGCTGTTTTAATAGCTCCCATTTTTTTGGGGATCGGCAGTGTTCTTTCCATGAATGTCTTCGACCACCTCTTCTGGACCCTTTCCGCTTTTATCCTGATCCTCATCCTCAAGAATAAAAATGATAAACTCTGGCTCGTGTTGGGAACGGTATTGGGTTTAGGGCTCCAGAACAAGCACTCCATCTTTTTCTTCGGGTTTGGACTTCTTGTAGGGCTTTTCCTTACTCAACATCGAAAATACTTGTACTCTACCTGGCTGTCCTTCGGGACGCTTGTGGCTTTTGTTATTTTTCTCCCCCATCTCATCTGGCAGTTCATAAATGGCTGGCCCAGCATCGAATTCATCAAAAACGCCAGTCAGTTCAAGAATCTGCCCCTCTCGCCACTGGAATTTCTCTTCGGGCAGATCGTTGACATGCATCCGTTTTGTTTTCCGATCCTTTTTCTCGGTCTCATCTTTTTCCTCTTCTCCAAATACGGAAAAGATTACCGGGTGTTTGGCTGGATGTACCTGGCTATTTTTGCTCTGTTTATTGCGACGCGTGCCAAGACATACTACATCGCACCTATCTATCCTTTGATGTTCGCTGCGGGTGCTGTCGGTATTGAAAAGATCATCGAAAACTGGAATTTCACCTGGCTAAAGACCGCAGTGCTGACATTCCTTCTGGGAGGGGGCGTCTTGACTGCACCCCTTGCTCTGCCGATTCTTCCTGTAAAATCGTATATCAGTTATTCTGATTTTTTAGGTGTTACTCCACCCCGGACAGAGGATCATTATATGGGAGTGTTGCCTCAGCATTATGCGGATATGTTCGGCTGGCCGGAGATGGCAGAAAGCGTGGCCAAGGTCTTCCTCAAACTCTCCCCTGAGGACCAAGCCAAATGCGGGATATTTACGCAGAATTATGGAGAGGCGGGCGCCATAGATTTCTTCGGCCGTCAGTATGGTCTGCCCAAGGCCATTTCAGGGCATAACAACTATTGGATCTGGGGTCCCAGAGGATACACGGGCGATGTTCTGATCATTATAGGCGGGGATGCAACCGATTTTGCGCAGGTATTCAACAGTATAGAACAGGTCGGAATCTTCACACACGAATATGTCATGCCCTATGAGAATAATCTCCCCATTTTTGTGTGCCGGGAGCCGCGGGTCACTATTGGGGAAGTCTGGCCACGGGTAAAGCATTACGATTGATGTCCTGGACTATTCATAAAAAATGTCGATACTCTATTCAACAAAAGCAATATCAATCATTTGAATAGTTCAGGATGGATAAAAACTTGGAGAGAGGAGAAAAGGATGGCAGACACGGAACAATTCACCGGTTTTTCCAAAGAGACCCTGTCCTTCTTCAGAAAACTGAAAAGAAACAATACCAAAGATTGGTTTGACAGGCACAGGGAGGAATACGATAGGTTTGTTCTCGAACCAGCCAAGGCTTTTGTGGTTGCAATGGGAGAGAAATTCCATGCTGAGAGTGTCAAGGTCAGAGCAGAGCCTAAACTCAACCGGTCGATTTTTCGCATTTATCGTGATACACGTTTCAGCCCGGACAAAACCCCGTACAAGACACATTTGGCTCTCTATTTCTGGGAGGGAAATCTTCCTCGAATGGAATCTCCTGGCTTTTATTTTCAGGTGGAGCCGTCTAAACTCTTGCTTGCAGCAGGCATTTACATGTTTTCTCCAAAGCAGCTGACGCGCTACAGGAAGGCAGTGGTCGATCCTGAATGGGGTCAAGACCTGGCCGATATTTTGATAAAGATCTCTCGACGGAAAGATTTCAAGACGGGAGAAAAACATTACAAAAGAATTCCGTCCGGATTTGATTCCGATCATGCGAATGCTGAACTCCTCCTTTACAACGGTCTCCATGTTTGGGAAGAGACGGCTATCCTAGAAGAATTTTACTCGGTGAAATTCGTGGATTATTGCTGGAAAAAATTCAAGCCCTTTCTGCCTCTTCATGATTGGCTTTTCGCCTTATCGATTGGAAAAATTTAAAGGGATTGTTCTCCTTACAGGAAAAATCGAAGCTTTGATTCAAGGAGTTTGTAAGTGAAGAAGACACTATACTTGGTCTGTAATGCCCATCTGGATCCTGTCTGGTTGTGGGAATGGGAAGAGGGTGCGGGAGAAACCCTGTCGACATTTCGATCCGCAGCCAAGCTGTGTGAAGAGTTCGAAGAGTTTATCTTCAATCACAATGAGGCAGTTCTCTACCAGTGGGTCGAACAGTTCGAGCCAGAGTTGTTCATCAAAGTTCAGGATCTTGTCTCCAGAAAGAAGTGGCATATCATGGGGGGATGGTATGTGCAACCTGACTGCAATATTCCCAGCGGGGAATCATTTGTACGACAGATCTCGGTCGGAAAACGATATTTTAAAACCAAATTCGGAGTAGAGCCGAAAACAGCAATAAACTTCGACCCGTTTGGACATACCCGGGGATTGGTTCAGATATTGAAGAAGTCGGGCTATTCCTCTTATCTTTTCTGCCGTCCCGACCCAAAAGGATATTCCCTTCCTTCCGAGGAGTTTGTGTGGGTGGGTTATGATGGCTCTGAGATTTTGGCACGCCGTGCGACCGATCATTACAACTCGTTTTTGGGGAAGGCCCGGGAGCGCGTAGAAGAGTGGCTGAAAAAGAATCGCGACAAGGAGTTTGGGATTTTGCTCTGGGGAATAGGTGATCATGGAGGAGGCCCCTCACGCTTAGACCTGGAACAACTCTTGGAGCTTAAAACAGAGCAGTCCGACTGGACGATCCATCATGCAGTGCCCGAGGATTATTTTGAACGTGTGGAAGGGAAGAGAACGCAGCTTCCACGCCACACGGCGGACTTGAATCCATGGGCTGTGGGATGTTACACCACCATGGCGCGTATCAAGCAAAAACACCGTGAGCTCGAAAACACCTATTATAAGACAGAAAAGATGGTCACCGCTGCTTTCTGCCAGGGGATGATGGACTATCCCTCCGATTCGTTCAGAGAAGCCCTCGAAGACCTTCTCTTCTGCGAATTCCACGATATCCTGCCTGGGTCATGCATTTCTGAGGTGGAAACCGCCTCACTAAAGAGAATGGATCATGGCCTGGAGATATTGGCACGATTGAAGGCCAAAGCCTTTTTTGTTCATCTCAGCGGCCAGCCCCTTGCTGAAGAAGGTGAGTTTCCCATCTTTGTTTTTAATCCTCATCCTTTCCCTGTGGAGGAGACGATCATCTGTGAGTTCCAGCCGCTAGAGCCCAATGAAAACAAGGATATATTTTGGCTCCCGCAGATCTTCGATGAAAACCACGCGAGAATTCCCTTCCAGCTGGAGAAAGAGAGCTGTAACATCTCTGTGGATCAGAGAAAACGAGTCGTTTTTCGAACGACACTCAAACCCAGTCAGATGAATCGTTTTCCCTGCCGTTTGAAAGAAGTTGTCCCTGAAAAAAAATCCTATATTCCTGTAGGGAGAGAGATAGAGATTAAATCTGAGGACTCCCAAATTATTGTCGATACAAAGAGTGGCTGGATAAAAGCCTATCGAGTTTCAGGGACAGATTATCTGAATCCTGGCGCTTTCAAGGCCCTTGTCATCGAGGATTATCCCGATCCATGGGGCATATCGGTCGATTCATTCAGAAAAGTTGCCGGTTCGTTCACCTTGATGACAAAAGAAGAAAGCGCACGCTTTGCTGGAATATCACTGCAGGAATTGGAACCTGTCCGGATCATTGAAGATGGCCCAGTAAGGACCGTAGTGGAAGCCCTATTCAAATACAGCGGTTCGTCTCTTTGTTTGCACTACAAGATCCCTAAGCAGGACCATGCCTTCGAGATAGAGGTCCGCGTGTACTGGAACGAAAAGGATCGCATGCTCAAACTTTCCATACCCACAGCGTTTTCAGACGGAAACTGTAGAGGCCAGGTGGCCTATGGAGTTGAAGGTTTTAAGGGAAGAGCTGTGGAGCTGGTCGCGCAAAAATGGATTGGCGTACACTCTGCAAGCAACCAGCACGCACTGACTGTGATCAATGATGGGACGTATGGTTTCGACTTTTCGGAAGGCGAGCTGCGCATTTCCCTTCTGAGATCGGCGGCCTATGCAGCCCATCCTGTCGGAAGCAACATACATATCGTTCCTCAGGATCGTTTAGAACCGCGCATCGACCAGGGCGAGAGAGTGTTCCGGTTCTGGGTACAGGGGGGAGAGGTATCTCAGAGATTTGCTTCCATCGACCGCGAGGCTCTCGTAAAAAATGAATCCCCGATGGTCCTTTCGTGCTCGCCTCCCGGAACAGGAATAAAACCTGAGCCATGGATTTATTTAGACGATAAAGTTGTGCAAGCCACTGCCATAAAAAAAGCTGAGGACAAGAATTGGCTTATCCTGCGTCTTTTTGAACCGACAGGAAAGCAAAGATCCACGAAAGTCACCATTCCTTGCAGATCGTTATCCTTTGAGGTCACCCTCGGAGGTTTTGAGATAAAAACCATGGCCGTGGACCTGGACACAGATGAGATTTTTGAGTTAGACCTTTTGGAAAGAAAACTCAAATAAAAGAAATGAAGGATTCCGTATCACTGGTTTTGGTTGGAGCAGGAGGCATGGGGTCTTGTTATCTGAAGGCTCTGTTTGAAGGTTTTTCCTCTTCGGAAATAGTCCTTTGTGGAGTTGTCGAACCACAGCCAGAAAAGTCGGCATCTTATGCAGAACTCATGGAGAGGAAGATATCCATCTTCCCCACGCTCAACGATTTCTATGAGAAAAACCCGCCGGTCGATCTTGTGATCATTGCCTCGCCCGTGCATCATCACGTGACACAGTCATGCCAGGCATTACAGCAGGGCAGTTTTGTCTTGTGTGAAAAACCTCTTTCCGCAACAGTTCAGGATGCACGAAGATTGATCTCAGAAACCTATAAAACAAACCATTGGGTAAAGATCGGATACCAGTGGTCTTTTTCTGAAGCCATCCAGATGTTAAAAAAGGATATTTTCCAAGGACGATTCGGCAGTCCTCTTCGGCTTAAAACCCTCTGTTTATGGCCGAGAGACCTGTTTTACTTCCAGAGAAACGATTGGGCGGGTAAAAAATTGAGTGAGGAAGGGCGTTGGGTTTTAGACAGCCCTGCCAACAATGCAATGGCTCATTTTCTACACAATGTTTTTTATGTCTTGGGAGATCGACCCGAGTTAAGTGCCATGCCCAGGGAAGTTATGGCGGAACTCTACCGGGCATATCCCATTGAAAACTATGATACTATTGCCTGTCGCGCTTGGACAGTTGGAGGAACTGAGATCCTTTTCTATGCATCCCACTCTACTTTTGAAGAACTGGGCCCCATGTTTTCTTTTGAATTCGAAAAGGGAATTGTGTCCTTCGGGGAAAACAGGGATACTGTTGTGGCCATCACAAATGATGAGGAAGAAATAGACTATGGCTCGCCCGATAAAGATCCTCACCGAAAGTTTTTTGATGCGCTCTCGGCCGTACATACAACCTTTCCTGTGACCTGTGGACCAGAGGCCTCCTTTGCCCAAACCCTGTGTATGAACGGCATTCAGGAATCCCTGTCGGATATCTGCCTCTTCCCAGAGTTAAAGGTCATGAAGGACAAAAAAAGAATTTGGGTCGATGGACTTGCGGAAGAATTTTATGCGTGCTACAAGAGAGGGATCCTACCGAGTGAGTCGGATCTTTCTTGGGCCCGCCGAGGAAAAACTATCGATCTCCAAAACTACAATTATTTTCCTACAGAGGCCCTATCCGAAGGAGATTGAAAAGATGACTTCCAACTCTAGGACACTTGTTGAAAAAACTCTTCGTTTTAATTCTCCCAAAAGAATCCCCCGCCATGTGTGGTCGCTTCCCTGGACAGAAGAGCACCATCCCGATTCTTTGCGTCAACTGAGGGAGAGGTTCCCAGATGATATTCAAGCTGTTCCAGCTGTGTATCATAAGCCGACAGAGGCTGTGGGCAATCGATACAGCCAGGGCACTTATATCGACGAATGGGGCTGTGTATTTGAAAATCCGGAAGCTGGGATCATCGGTATCGTGCGGGAACCAAGGATCGCCGATTGGCAGGACTTGGAGGATTTTTCCCCTCCAGAATCAACTTTAAGTCTGGATAAAGATGCGGTAAACGTTTTTTACCGGGAGAGTGATAAGTTTATCCTGAGTGAAACAACTGCACGACCTTTTGAACGACTGCAGTTTCTCCGTACGATGGAACAGGCATTGATCGACCTCGTCGAACAACCTCCCGATCTTTTTGAGCTTCTCGAACGGATTCACGCACATTATTGCAAAGAGATTGAGGCCTGGGCACAGACGGATATCGATGGCATTGCCTTGATGGATGATTGGGGGACCCAATCGTCGTTGATCACATCACCCGATATTTTTCGACAGATCTTTAAGCCCATGTACCGTGACTATGTGGAGATCGCGCGCCATTTCGGTAAATATGTATTCCTTCATACCGATGGCTACGTCATGGATGTCTTTCCAGATTTTATCGAGATCGGCATCGATGCCATCAACAGCCAGATCTTCTGCATGGGTGTAAGGGAATTGGGGGAGCGTTTTCGCGGGAAGATCACTTTCTGGGGGGAGATCGACAGACAGCACCTTCTTCCCAGCGGAACTCAGGAAGAAATTTTCCAGGCTGTTTGTGAAATCAGGGAAGAACTCTACGAGAAGGGAGGTGTCATCGCCCAGTGTGAATTCGGCCTCAAAGCCAAGCCAGAGAATGTGCTTGCTGTTTTTGAAACCTGGGATTCTTTCCACTTTTAGGGATAAGATACGATGAATGTTCGATGCCCTGTAGAAAGGGAATGATAAGGATAGATGGGATAAAGCTGACTAAAAAAGTGTTCTTAAACGTAGCCAGTACGAACAAAAAGTTTTAGCTCTTGTTCTTCTGAATTTGCATCAGTGGTGAGGCTTTTGTGCCGTCACCGAGTGCTTCGCCATCTCCATTGCCGTCTGTCTCGACTTCGACACCGAGAAGGTGCGCTGCTCCTTCGTAGATCTGTCTGTAGTATTTTTTAGATTCCTGCATCTGCGCCAATTTCTCTCTGATTTTCTGAAGTTCCTGTTCCATTTGAGAATCCATGTCGTGGAGTTCTTTTTTAGCCGCTTCCATAGTTTTTTTATAAAGGTCTTCTTGTTCTTTGTTTACTTTCATTTTATCACCTAATCATTTATGATTTTTTAAATGTGAAAGAAATTGCTTTCCACACTTTGACCTTGACCCCATTTTTAAAAGCTGGAACAAATTTCCACTGTCGGACTGCATCTATGCAATCTTCATTGAAGCCATAGGGACCGGGGATTCCCTTGATCAATGCTGTTTCAATAACGTCTCCGGATTCAGATATCAGGACATTGATCAACACTTTCCCTCCCACTCCGCGCTGGAAGGCAATACTGGGATATTTGGGATCTGCTCTTTTTGCAATTTCGGGTTCGATGTCAACATCTTCGAGCGGAATGAGGTCTCCGGCTTCAACAGGAGGATTCTCGCCCCCTGTTTGTGATGCCTCTTCAGATTGTTCTTCATCCGGTGTGTTGCCCAAACCTCCAAGAGAGGTTAGATCATCAGCAGGATCCACTGCGGGAGTATTTGCGGATTCCTGATTATCCAGCGAAGAATTCATCGGTAATTCCTGGGCAAGGAGGAGCTCTGGAGAACTGTCGGTTGTTTCTGACAGAACGTCTTCTTCCATGTTGACTCTCTCAACATCAGGGACTTGGGGCGTGGGGTCCTTAACAGCAAAGACCTCATTGACCTTTGTCTTAACCTCACTCTCTTCTTTTTTTGGCTCTTCTTGGGGAGATTGTGTTGAAGGTTCTTGTGCGGGAGAGGTAACCTGGGATTGTTCTTTCTCATCCGGATTTTCTATGACGATTTCCTCTAGTTCAGCGTTCTCTGATTTTTTAACCGGTTGAATGGCCGCAGTCATGTTTTTAGGAGTGGAGTCTGTGCTTTTAGGCTTGCGGAAAATAAATGAAGCGCTCAGCGCAACAGCGGCGACGAGGATAAGAGGGAGAATATACTTTAAAGGAAGTCTTTTTAAATATTCTAAAGAATTCTTCAAAGCAGAAAGTGGAGAAATTTTCGTCTTTTCCTCCTCTTCCATTGCACTAAAAATCGAATCCTCTTTATCCGGTGCTGCGGCAACAGTCTCCTCTTCTGGTTCATTTATCTCCTCTTCTGCTATTGCGGTCAAAACAGCTTCCTCTTTTGACTCTTTGTACTCCTCCTGGTCCGGAACCTTTACTTCTTCTTCAATCTCGACTGTCTCTTCTTTAACTTCTTTTTCTTCCACACTTTCTTTCTCTGCCACTGCTGCCTTTGCTACGACCGCTTCATCTTTTGCAGCGACTTCAACTATTTCTGCTGGAGGAGCGGCACTTTTTTCTTCTGTTTTAAGAGGTATTTTCTCATCAAGGTTTAAGCCAAATTCCGAGAGTGTTTCCTCGAGCATTTTATCGATATGTGTTTTGACATCAAGACTTTTCTCTTCTTTTTCTGGAACAGTCTCTGCTGGAGGAACGGGTTCAAGTATCTCACTCTCAATATCATCCTGCTGGAGTTTTGCCTCAATCGTTTTTTCCTCTACCTTTATGTTATCCAATGCTTTTTCAGAAAAATCCTCCAAATTTTGTGTTTCTTCTGCCATCTCATTTTCCTCGGACTCTTTAATTTTTTCCTTCAACAAATCTTTGATCGTGGAGAGAATTTCCGGACCCTTGAATGGCTTGCTCAGGAAAGCGGAAGCTCCATAGGAACTCATGGCCTCGATCTTGAATTGTTCCTCACGATAGAACTTGGTCAGGATGACAACGGGAATTTGGCCGTTGAAGTCATGTGAGATAATGCTGCAAAGTTCAAACCCATGGAGCTTGGAGATCATGGGTTCCACAATAACCAGATCGGGATGTTCACCTTTGCATTTTTCCAGTCCTACCTCGCCATCTTCAGCTGTCTTGACATCAAAGCCCTCTGATTTTAAGTATTCGGAAAGAGCAAGGCTAGAATCCTCATCGAAATCGACGATTAAGATTTTTGTGTTTCTCATTTTTGCTCGTCTAAAGAGAAATGACTTCTCGGTTTCATTGTTGTGCATGGATATTTATGCCACTCAACCCCTGTAGCGTCAATCCTCTTTTGCGGTGAATTAGAGGGTGATTTTTTTCCCAGATATTTTACCGCTAGAGGTGATAACCCCCGTTATGATCCAAATTTCGTATCTCTACCGCTTTTTCTTATCGTTTGTCTCTGTGAAGCCATCAATTTAGTCTCGTATACTCCTTCAGAATTGAACAGACATGCTGTCGGAAGTATCCCCAAAACCGTGATGAATGATGTTCCGAGTGTTCCAATTGGTGATTGCGAAAACACGCTCAGTTTCCCCAGCGAGG
>CAZXJE010000035.1:0-17781 GCA_964640835.1 uncultured Eubacteriales bacterium | reverse complement strand
GCCGCTAATGAGCATTCATGACATCACGGATTTGGATATACTGCCTATGGTCCTGAAAAATTTGTAAATTTTTGCGTTGGAAAGTAAACTAGTGATAGGAGGTGAGATGTGATGAAACCCATTGAAGAAATCGCAGCGAAATTAGGAATTGAAGACAAAAATTTGGAGAAATATGGGGAGTTCAAAGCCAAGCTCTTTACAGACAGAATTCGCAGTGAAGGCAAGGAGAGGGGGAAACTGATCTTAGTGACGGCCATGTCCCCGACTCCTGCAGGAGAGGGCAAAACCACGACTTCTATCGGTTTGGCAGATGCGTTGAGCCGGCTCGGGGAAAAAGCAACTGCCTCCCTGAGGGAGCCTTCTTTAGGCCCGGTATTCGGTATGAAAGGCGGAGCGACTGGAGGAGGTGCTGCACACGTGTTGCCCCAAGATGAGATCAACCTGCATTTTACGGGCGACCTCCATGCGATTACATCGGCACACAACCTTCTGGCTGCGATGGTGGACAACCGCATTCATTTCGATGGGGCCTGTGGGCTTTTGGACAGCCGGACCATTACCTGGAAAAGGGTACTCGATATGGACGACCGAGTTTTAAGGGAAGTTATTATCGGTATCGGAGGTCCACTCCGAGGGCTGGCCAGGGAGACAGGCTTTGATATCACAGCTGCTTCTGAAGTCATGGCCATCCTGTGCTTATCCAAAGATTTAGTAGATTTGAAAGAGAGGCTTGGGAATATCCTTGTCGGGTATTCTACGGATAAAAAACCTGTCTTTGCCCGGGAGCTCAAGGCCCATGGAGCCATGGCGGCGCTGCTGAAAGATGCCATAAAACCCAATCTTGTCCAGACTGGAGAAGGCACTCCTGTGTTCGTCCATGGAGGCCCCTTTGCAAACATCGCCCACGGGACGAGTTCTGTGATTGCTGCTGACCTGGCTCTAAATCTCTCAGATTTTGTTGTCACGGAATGTGGATTCGGCTCAGACCTTGGAGCGGTTAAATTCTTCGATATCGTAGTGAGGAAAAACCACCTCCCGCCACCGGACGCCTGCGTCTTAGTGGCTACTGTTCGGTCTCTCAAGTATCATGGAGGCGTAAAGCGGGATGATCTGAAGATCGCTAATATTCCCGCTGTAGAGAAAGGATTTGTCAACCTCCAGAAACACATCGAAAATCTCCGCTTTTTTGGAGTTCCTTTTGTGGTGGCATTGAACCGGTTTTCCTCTGATACAGATGAAGAGATCGAAAAAGTCATGGACCTGTGTCATAAAGAAGGGGTGCGAGTCGCCCTGAGCGAGGTCTACGATAAGGGCAGCGAGGGCGGAGTGGCACTAGCAGAGGAGATCATCCAAGCCATCGAGAAGGACGAGCACGATTTTCGACAACTCTATCCCCTGGATATGCCCTTGGTCGAAAAGATCGAAGCCATCGCCACGAAGATGTTTGGCGCGACGTCTGTGGCGATGGAGGGGAAGATCCGGCGGAGGATAAGGCGGATAGAGCGAGACGGCTTCCAGGATCTTCCGGTCTGTATCGCAAAAACACAATACTCCCTCTCTGATGATGATTTGGCTTTGGGGAGGCCCGAGGGTTTCACTATGATCGTGACCGATGCTTCACTCAGCTCCGGAGCAGGATTTGTAGTGGTGCATTGTGGGGATATCATGACCATGCCCGGCTTGCCGAAGAACCCCGCTTCAGAGAAGATAGATATTACTCCGGATGGGGAGATCACGGGACTTTCTTGACGCATCTCTCATGTGGCCCATCGCAATAATGAGTACCTTCTTAGATAGAGTCAGAGGAGATGTTTTCGCTCCTTTGATAGCTTCGGGAACTCATTATTGTGATGCGCTAACCTATTATTCTATGCGTAGTTAGAAAAATAGAAGGAAAAAATGAGAAAATTGGCGCGAAAAACACGTCGAACAAGATGGGTTTACACTCTATATGAATTGTGATAAAACTTAATTCCCTATTAAGTTGATATGAAGGATTCAGTTTTGAATTTTAAGGGAAAGGACTAATACATGTGTGAATTGAGAGAAGTTTTTGTAGTCGGTGGTGCGCGTACGCCTGTCGGGAGTTTTTTGGGGGCTCTGAAGAATTTTAAGGCTCCTGAGCTGGGAGGGATTGCCATCAAGGAAGCCTTGTTAAGATCGGGCCTATCTGGTGAAGATGTCGGGGAAGTCATCATGGGGAATGTCGTATCTGCAGGACTGGGACAGGCCCCGGCCAAACAGGCGATGATGAAAGGAGGAATCCCTCCTACAGTAAATAGTTTTGCCATCAACAAGGTCTGTGGTTCCGGATTGAAAGCCGTAGAGCTGGCTGCCAACTCTATCTGGTTGGAGAAGAATGAGATCGTTGTGGCCGGCGGTATGGAGAGCATGAGTCAGGCCCCGCATATGACTTGGGGCGTGAGGGAAGGCGTCAAATTCGGAGACATCAAGATGAAGGACGCCATGATCTTCGATGGGCTATGGTGTGCCTTTGACGACCAGCACATGGGAATGACAGGAGAAGTGATCGCTGAAAAATTTGGAGCCACCCGGGAGGAACAGGATGTTTACGCTGTTAGCAGCCACCAGAAGGCACTCCATGCGATCGAAAAGGGTTACTTAAAAGAGGAGATCGTTCCCGTGGAAGTACCGCAGCGGAAGGGTGACCCCATCGTATTTTCGGTGGACGAAGGGCCTCGCCAAGATGCAACATTTGAAAAATTAGCCAAGCTTCGGCCAGCTTTCACCAAAGAGGGAACCGTGACCGCAGGGAATGCCTCAAGCCTTAATGATGGCGCTGCAGCTGTGGTTTTGGCTTCTGAGGATACAGTCAAAGAAAAAGAACTCACGCCGATAGCCCGGATTATCGGGACGAGTAACAATGCGCTGGAACCAAAAATGGTGATGTATGCTCCAAAGGGAGCCATTGAAAAACTGTTGGCTGATGTGGGCTGGGGCATCGAGGATGTGGACCTCTTCGAGATCAACGAAGCTTTTTCTTCTCAACTTGTGGTCCTCATCAAAGAACTGGGACTCGACAGGGAAAAGGTCAATGTGCATGGCGGAGCTGTGGCTTTGGGGCATCCCATAGGTGCCAGCGGCTGCAGGATCTTGATCACCTTGATTCATGCACTCAAACACAGAGGATTGAAGAAAGGCATCGCCTCCCTCTGTTTGGGTGGGGGAGACGCAGTGGCCATGGCTGTGGAGGTTGTCTAAAAGGAGTAAAAGGATGGACATTAAAAAAATAGGCATCATCGGGTCAGGGACTATGGGGACCGGAATCGCTCAGGTCGCGGCCACTTCGGGATTTAGCGTTTTTCTCAATGACATAGAGGAAGAACACCTGGAGCGGTCCCTGAAGATCATGGCTAAAAGCCTTTCCAGGCTCGTGGAAAAGGGTAAGATTACAGAAGATAAGGATTCAATTCTAGAGCGTATCAGGATCACAACCTGCCTTGCTGACCTCAGAGAGTCTGATTTTGTGGTTGAGGCGGTTTTTGAAGATCTGGGTGTCAAGACAAAAGTGCTGAAGGCACTTGATGAAGTTCTTGCTCCTGAGGTGATTCTCACATCGAATACGTCTTCGATATCTATCACCCAGTTGGCCGCCTTAACCAAGCGTCCTGAAAACTTTATGGGGATGCATTTCATGAATCCAGTCCCGCTGATGAGCCTCGTGGAATTGATCAAAGGGATCGCCACAACCCAGGAGACCTATGATGTGGTTAAGGAACTGGCTGAAGCTTTGGGTAAAGCTCCGGTCGAAGCCAATGACTATCCCGGCTTTATCGCCAATCGCATTCTCATTCCCATGATCAACGAGGCGGTTTATGCACTCATGGAGGGTGTGGGGACCGCAGAGGCCATAGACCAGGTGATGAAGCTTGGAATGAACCATCCAATGGGACCTCTAACCCTAGCTGACCTTATCGGGCTGGATGTATGTCTGGATGTCATGAATGTCCTCTATGAGGGTTTCAAGGATTCGAAATACCGGCCATGTCCGTTGTTGCAAAAAATGGTAAATGCCGGATACCTTGGTCGAAAATCAGGAAGAGGATTCTACGATTACAGCAAATAAACTGAGATATTAATAAACAGGATATATAACACCGAAGTTAGTATAGATATAGTCGTAAAAAGAATAAAAACAGCCTTAGAGCGTAAGGAGGCAGGTCGCGGGTTTTTTGATTCACGTTGTCCGTGAGTGAGATCCTAACGTGTTATGGCAGGAGATGAGGAGAATAACATGACCGAAGATAAAGACGAAAGACAAGATTCCCGAAATAGGGCGATTGAAACGGCCCTTTCTCAGATAGAGAAACAATTTGGTAAAGGTGCCATCATGAGGATGGGGACGAAGGGAGCCGTTGTCAAAGTGGCAGCCATTCCCACCGGTTCCATCGCATTCGACCTGAGCCTGGGTATCGGGGGCTTCCCGCGCGGCCGGGTGGTCGAAGTTTTCGGACCCGAGGCAACGGGGAAGACCACCTTGGGACTCCATGTGATCGCAGAAGCCCAAAAGCTCGGAGGTCAGGCGGCTTTTATCGATGCCGAGCATGCCATGGATCCGACCTATGCTGCCAGCGTCGGCGTTGATGTTGATAACCTTCTTATTTCGCAGCCTGATTATGGAGAGCAAGCCCTGGAGATCGCAGAGGTGCTCGTACGGAGCGGTGCTGTTGATGTCATCGTGGTGGACTCTGTAGCCGCCCTCGTACCCAAAGCAGAGCTAGAGGGCGATATGGGTGATGCACACATGGGACTGCAGGCCCGGCTCATGTCCCAGGCTTTACGGAAACTGACCGCGATCGTCGCCCGCTCAAAGACCTGCTTCATATTCGTGAATCAGATCCGGGAAAAGATCGGCTTTTTTTTGGGAAGTCCTGAAACAACCACTGGAGGTCGCGCGCTGAAATTCTATACGTCTATGAGGATCGATGTGCGGAGATTGGCCACGCTCAAAGAGGGGGAGAAAGTCATCGGGAACAGGGTGAAGGTCAAGATCGTTAAAAACAAGATGGCGCCTCCCTTCCGGACCGCTCAGTTTGACATCATTTATGGCGAGGGGATCTCCAGAGAGGGAGACTTGATCGATTGTGGGGTAGATGAGGGTTTGATCGAAAAAGCAGGGACATGGTACTCATACAAGGGAGAGAGACTGGGTCAGGGGAAGGAAAACGTTAAAAAGCTCCTCAAAGAGAAAGTGGAACTCGCAGAAGAATTGGAGCGCGAGATCCGGAAGAAAGTCGGCCTGTTGCCCGCAGAGCCATCCCCTGAGAAAGAATAGCCGATCCCCACTGGCGTGTGTTTCTGTCCTCTATTGAAATTATCACTTTTATTTAAATCACAGGGAGAAGGAGTTGTATTGAGAAAATTCAGTAAAAAATGGATTTTTGCTGTTGGATGTGTCTTGGTTTTTGTGCTGCTATGGAAACCGTTGAGTTATGCACAGGCGGACTCTCTCACAGAGAAGGTCGATCGATTATTTGTATCATGGGATAAGCCGGACTCTCCGGGATGTGCGTTGGGGATCATCCAGGACGGGAAGCTGATCTATGCACGCGGGTATGGGATGGCCAATCTGGAGCACAACATTCCTATCACTTCAAAATCCGTCTTCCGGATCGGATCGACATCAAAACAGTTTACGGCCATGTGTTTGGCGCTTCTCGAAGAAGAGGGGAAATTGTCCCTGGATGACAGCATAAATATTTTTTTTCCTCAGATGCCAGACTATGCAGAGGATGTCACCATCCGGCATCTCATCCATCACACCAGCGGCCTTCGTGATTATCTGACACTCGCCGAGATCGCCGGAATACGGGACGATGACTATTTCACCGATGCTGAGGTTGTCGACCTTCTTGCCCGTCAGAAAGAACTCAATTTTAAGCCGGGGGAGGAACACCTTTACAGCAATTCCGGGTATTTTCTGCTGTCACAGATCGTAAAGAAGGTGTCCGGAAAATTCCTCCGGGAGTATGCGGCTGAGAAGATATTCCAACCGTTGGACATGACAAACACCCATTTTCACGATGATCACACGAAGATCGTTATAAACAGAGCCTCAGGATATGCGCCAAAGAAGGGCGGCGGCTTTGTGATTTCGATGACCACTCTGCCCATGACCGGGGACGGAGGAGTGTTCACATCTGTAGAGGACCTTTTTCTCTGGGATTTGAACTTTTATGATAACAAATTAGGGAATAGCGGGCAGGCATTGATTAAAAAAATGCAAACGCCTGGGGGTTTAAACAGCGGGGAACAACTGGATTATGCATTCGGACTCGGAATCGGGGAATACAAAGGATTGACAATGGTGAGCCACGGAGGCGCTTTTGTGGGCTTCCGCGCAGATATGATTCGTTTCCCCGAGCAAAGGTTTTCCGTCATCTGCTTGGCGAATCTGAGTGCTTTTAATCCCAGCGTGATGGCAAAAAGGGTTGCGGACATCTATCTGGCGGACCTGTTCAAAGAAAAGACTGAAGACAAAAAAACACCATCGCCTGAAAAATCCGAGATTATTAAACTCTCCGAATTAGAACTTAAAACCAAAACCGGCAATTACTATGACCGAGAGAGAGATGTTCTCTGGACTGTTGTTTTAAGGAAAGGCCAACTTCAGGTGCGGGCTCCCTTCACCCGTTTTATGATATCTCCTGTCAGTCCCAAACGTTTTATCGCTGAGGAGGTCCCCTTCAGACTTGAGATCGAGTTCGAGAAAAAAGAGGAAAGCCAATCATATATCCTAAATGCCTGGCAAGAGGGAAAAAAGCAAGGGATGTATGAGTCGATTGAGTTTGTCGAGCCGACTCCCGAAGAGCTCGAGGTTTATATCGGCAAGTATTATAGTGAAGAGCTTAATACAGCTTATTATCTGCGACTTAAAAAGGGAAAACTTTTCATGCGGCACGAGAATCCTCACAAGAGCTATCCACAATCTGCGCTGAAGCCCACGTTTATAGACAGATTTCAGGTCGAGCGATGGAAGTTGAATTTTTTCCGGAACGAGAAAAAGGACATCATTGGATTCAAAGTGAACGCTGGCCGCGTGCAAAACATCCTCTTTGAAAAGCAATAATATTGGAGGTGTCACCATGAAAAAGGGAGATGTTTTAAAGTTAGTTGTTTCGATTCTTGTGTGTCAGCTCGCTGGTGCAATTGGTGGATTATTCACGGCTTCATCCGTGGATACATGGTATGTCGCGTTGACAAAGCCCGCTTTTAATCCACCGAATTGGCTCTTTTCTCCTGTCTGGATCACTCTTTATGCTCTCATGGGGGTGGCATTCTTTCTCGTGTGGAGACGGGGACTTCAAACAGAAGGCGTTAAAATCGCTCTTATTATTTTCGGACTGCAGCTCGCGCTGAACACGTTGTGGTCTTTGCTCTTTTTTGGGCTAAAAATGCCCTTCCCAGCCTTCATAGACATTGTAATCTTGTGGTGTTTGATATTGATGACGCTATTGAAATTCAAGAAGATCTCAAGGCTGGCCGGGCTTTTGCTTGCCCCCTATTTATTGTGGGTGAGCTTTGCTGCAGTGCTAAACTTCTTCCTTTGGTATCTCAACCGCACTTCCCTTTGATATTTTCATTCTTTCGGCTGGATATCAGGGAAGGATTCGCGCAGTGATCGGTACACCCAAGCAGCGACCTCCTTTTGGAAGGCTTGCATTTCTTCTTTTTTGGGCTTCTGGCTCTCCCACTTTGCGAGCATATTCTCCGTTTTTTCCAAGACTTTGTTCTCGATAGGGAGGATACGATTGAGAATGCCATTTCCACCATAGGTGAGCAGTCGTGTGACGTTGAGGTACTGCCTCATGTGCCCGCGTTCATCCGGATAGAGGTAATCGGCCAGAGCAATAGCGAGGTCGTTAAGGGGTGCTGTGCCTTCACCTCCGGCCACCTCTGGAACGTCCTCAGCATGGGCCCATAAGGGGATGGCAGCTGTGCAGATCGCTTGGCCTAAAAGCACCCACATGGTCGAGAGATAGGCTTTATCCGGGCATGGGGCACCGTGAAACAGAGTGACAGAAACGGTAGAATTACGGTTGATGGTGTCTGAAGTGTTGATGTAGTAAGGGATTGCGGGATCGAATGCTTTTGGATCGGAAAGGGGATAAGAGTGAAGTTTTTCGTTGATGAGGTCTCTTGCAGCCTCTTGAAGGATAAAGGGGATATTCAACCGGTTTTCTGCAGAAGCTGTTTGGAAGAGCTGGGATATCCGCTCGAACCGGATGTACCCGCCACCTCCATGTTTTATGGGTGATGTAAAAGCGTAATTCGTCCGGACGATGTAACCCTGCGGAGCCACACGCGGATCATTGGCATCGAATTTGACATATGAGGAATTCCGTGTTTCGAAGAAACAGGCGTTCCCCTTGGCATCGATCACACCAAAATTGGCGCCCACATTTCTCTTTCCGTTCGTCTCATTGAGGAGGCGCTCAAAATCCGCCACGTCGGCACATTCACCGAGGGCCCTCTTCATGAATATCCCGTTCTCACCCATGCCGACCATGCCCGCGCTTTCAGTGAGGTCCGAGGATGCGGAGTTCATGATGGCGAAACCCTCAGAGTTTATGCCCGCCCACACATTCTTGGGCTCTTTGTCTAAGGGATGGACGATCCCGATGTATCTGTATTTTTCACCCTGGAGGAATGCCACCTTATTCGGCCGTGCTGATGTGTCTCGATTCTTCCAGAGTAATGGACGCCCATCCGGAGTTACTTTTCCCGAGACGATAGCCACTGTACAAGGAGTCAGCGCAATCTGGCCCACAAAGAACAAAGAAAAAAAGGCGATCATTGATTTGGTGTATTGTCGACGTTTTTTCATCACTCTCCTTCCTTAATTATCCTGAATTATTCATAAAAGCTGCTGCCAAATTTATATTCTAAAAGTATTCAATATCTTATTGGCAGCAGCTTTTACCCCACGGGCGAGTTGATCTCACTACAAAGTCTTTGTTGTAGCCCCCTCGCGTTAGTTCACTACAGCTTCGTGGGCCACTGCCTCGCCTTTGCATCGACCTCGACTCGTGAATAATCCATTTTATCTTGAATTATTCATAAAAGCTGCTGCCAAATTTATATTCTAAAAGCATTCAATATTTTATCTGAACATTTGAAAAAATGACAGTTTTCTCTTTCGATCGTAATCATCAATTGGGACAATCGGACGTCATTCATCATGGTTTTGGGGATGCTTCTCTTGAATTCCACTTTTCACGTAGATAGCGATATCTTCATGGGTGGCGAACCAGACGCCCTTGCGATTCTGCATGTGTTTGATGAGTTCTTCAAGCATGGCCATACGGCTCCTGTGGCCGATATACTTGGGATGCATCGTCAATACAAAAAGCGTCCCCTCTTCATAGGCCTTCTCGAATTCAGAGGCCCAGATCTCAAAGACATCCATGGGTTTAATATGCGGACGCACACTGGAATACCTCGAAAAACCGAAGTAGGGGTAGTCGTCCAGGAGCCATTCCACGGGGAGTTCCACAATCCCTGTGGGTTTTCCGTCTTCGACTAGCTCGTAGGGTCGGTCGTCAGCCATGAGACTGCTGTCGTACACAAGCCCCAGCTCCCGGATCAGCTTGAGAGTGAACCGGCTGAAATCCCAGGAGGGGGTCCGTATTCCAGTGGGGGCTTTGCCTGTAGCCGCCTTAAGAGTTTCGTAGGATTTCTTCATAAGCCTTCGTTCTTCTTCCTCAGAGAGCACAGAGTTGCGCTCGTGGATCCAGCCGTGCATCCCGACCTCATGGGATCCTTTCTCTACGATTGCTTTGATCTTTTCGGGATGGAGGAGAGCCGTAATGGCCGGAACAAAAAAACTTGCAGGGATGTGGTATTTATCCAAGAGAGAGATAATCCTTGGTATGGAAGCACGTGCCGCGTATTCCCCCTGTGAGAAGATACCCGGCGAAATGTTCATGTCTCTTAAAGCATTGGTCTCCGAGTCAAAGTCAAAAGAAAGAGCCACAGCCACTTTAGCTCCGCCGGGCCAGCTTTGAGGTGTGAGATCTTGGCCCGCCCTCACCTGCTCTACCATAGTGCGCACTTTATTGAGGTCCCAATCCCAGGGTTTTTCCTCTTGCTTTTGTGTCTGGCCAAAAATTAGCCAAGTTCCGATCAGAAATATCATAATCAAAACACTCACAAATAAAAGTCTTTTCATTTTACTCTCCTTATTACGAAGGTTTATTGAGGATGTCCGACAGTGCTCATATAGAGAATACTCTCTTCTTCTCCATTAATGTCTACGAGCTCGTTGACCTCATCGTCATAGAGAGCGCCTATCTGGCAGGTTCCGAGACCTAGCGCTACTGCGGCCAACGCAAGATTCTGGGCAATATGGCCTGCATCGAGGTAGACATAGCGGTAAGCTCTCTGTTTGTACTTCCATTTGGATCTTTCAAATAGCGCTGTCCACACAAAAACAACATTGGCCGAATAGGCCATGTCCTGATCCAGTGCTGCATGAGCGAGATTCATCCGGAAATCCCCTCTTTTAAGCAAATCAAGCTGGTGGCTCTTCACATCGTAGTGATATACTCCCGGTTCAATCTCCTCAATGTTGTTCAGAACAAGATACGTTTCCACGGGATATAGCGCTCCAGCCGAGGGTGCTGTCCGGAATTCAAAGCCCATGGCTTCTCTGGAGATTCCCTGCGTGGCCCAAAGGAGCTGTGAGAGGTGTCCTTTCTCGAAAGGGATGTTTCTGTAGTTTCGGATGCTCTGACGAGCTTGGATCGCTTCCCAGAGAGGCATCCCGCCATTCACTTCAGGATCGTCCAGCTTGATTTTGGGCGCGGCGGGGTAGGTTTTATATGTTTTGGGCTTGGCGCTCCAGATCAGAGGCCCGCCAGAGAGTTTCCCCCTGATGTATTTTGTCTCTTGTTGGAAGAGATCGCCGATACCTTTTTTGCTCATTTCTCCTCCTTATATGGGTTACTCATACGTGAATACTCCATATCACATCTGAACTATTAGATGCCAATATGCTCGATATCTAGAGACTGTTAATCCGCATTATCGGCATTTTTAAGAGTTATCGTCTCCGGAGTTGGTTGAGCTTTTCTTGAACGGCCTTGAACCTGGGCGCGATCTCCAGAGCCTTTTTGTAGTAAGCGATGGCTTTGTCCCGGTCGTCTATCTGGGCGTAGAGGTCACCGATGTCTGAACAGAGCTTTGCGTTATTGGGAAAAAGTGCCTCAGCCACCCTTAATGCAGTGAATACTCTCGAATCTTTACCCGCCTCGATGAGCTGATGTCCCAGGTCGTAAAAGTGATTCAACCTGAGGTCCGGGTGGTCGGGTTCCATCGCCCTTGCCCTTTCATAGAGCTTGACGGCCGATTGGAGGTCTCCGGTCCAGATGTAAGCCTCTCCCAGATAAGTGAGCGGACCCGAACTGTCGGGGTAAAGAGCCACTCCGAGGTTGAGAACATCAAACGCCTTGTTTTGGGCATTGCCTCTCAAAAAATACCGGGCGATTCGTGCTAGAGCTTGAGAATAATCTGGATAGATCTCTTTACCTGAGAAGGTTTCTCTCAGGAGAGCAGATAGATGTTGAAGATCCGATCGAGGAGAGAGGTCAATATTTTGCAACTCTTCGGTGTACACGTTGCCCCATTCTTTTTTCCATGAGGCGATTTTATCTGTAAATGTCCCTGTGAATTGGTAAACGTGCTGGATCTCGGGCCAGTCTTTGCTGATCTTTATATAATCACTGAAGAACTCAAGAGGGCCGCTTTTGTGATAACTTTTGAGCTTTTCTCTTCCATAGGCGGCTTCGAGTGCCGAGGCCATGTAACTGCCGACTTTGATCATGGCATTCTTTCCGGCAGGATGGAATCCCTCCTCGATCCTCCTTCTCGCAGCTCCAAAATTTCTCCGCAAGGCGCTCCGGTTGACGTTCTGATGGAAAAAAGAGAAAGCTGCAGCGAGATCTTTGTTGTCTTGAGCTGTATGTCTCCTATTCCAGTCATAGTCGCTGAGACCTTGGGAAAAGACCGCGCGGCAGGTCTCGAACATGAATCGTCCACTCCTGTCTGTTATGTATGTCTCGAGACCGATGTCTTCATCGAGGACAAGCTCGGCCAGCTTGGTAGCATAGAACATGCGGTCGAAACTTTCCAGGTTGGAAGCGATAGCTATGGCGAACCGCTCTGTGGGAAGGATGAGGAGGAATGTCTTTGTCTCCGCTTGAGAGCCTCCATGTTGGATACAGAAGTGCCCGTTCAGGGGGTTGACATTCCATCCCATGCCGTATGTGGTATATCGTCCGTTCTTGAGAACCATGGGTGCGAACATCTGTCTGTAGGTCTCGGCCTGCAAAAGCTTCCTGTCCAAAATGCCGATTGCATATTTCAGGAGGTCGACTACGGTGGACCGTGTGCCGCCTCCGGCAAATCGGCTGGAAACATCCACGTATTCCGAATTCTTATGTTGCCCTTGGATGAGCCTGTATCCTCGCACACGGTTAGGTATGATATCCACGGGGTCATCGAGCCTGGAATTGGTCATGCCGAGGGGCTCAAAAATGTGCTTTTTGATGTAATCTCCGTAGGACTGGCCTGAAGCCTCTTCGATCACAGCTCCCAACAGGTTGTAACCATAGGTGGAATATTTATACTTTGAACCTGGCTCGGCAACCAGGGGGAAATCCTGGAAGATCGCTAAGGCTTCCCTTGTGTTTTTGTGGATTTTGATATGCCCCTCGAGGTCATAGTTGTTGTAATGGCTGATGCCGCCGATGTGGCCTAAAAGCTGCCGGATGGTGATCGGCCATTTTTTCTTCGGGAAATAGGGGACATATGTCTGGACTTCAGCATCCAGGTCGAGCGTTCCCTTTTCCACAAGCTGTAAGACTGCAATGGCAGTGATGGTCTTTGTGATCGAAGCGAGACGATAGGCACTTTCCGGTTTTGCCGGAACCAAATTTTCCAGGTCTGCATAGCCGAACCCTTCTACCCAGACTACCCCATCTTTGAGAAAACCGACAGAAAGGCCGGGAACATTATCCAAAACCATGTAAAGATTGAGAAAGTCTTTATACTTCTGGATGGCTTCGGAATAAGGGTGTGATCCTTCCTCTTGTGTGGCCTTCATAGACCCACAGAGAACTGCCAGGAGGACAATAAGAAACAACAAGCGTTGGTGTCTATTCATGAATCTACAGCTCCTGAAAAACTGATCCCAGCCCTAAATATCAGGCAGAGAAACTGTTATAGGACAAAACCAAAGATAAGAAACAGAACAATGGCTGCTCCCGCAGCCGCAAAAGCATACGGAATTTGTGTGCGGACATGGTCGATATGATCGGTCGCTGATGCCATGGAGGAAATGATAGTTGTGTCCGAGATAGGAGAGCAGTGGTCTCCAAAGACTCCTCCTCCCAAAACTGCGGCGATGATAATTCCCGGATGGAGCCCGATGATGTTGATCATCGGAACGGCAATGGGGATCATTATGGCAAACGTTCCCCACGATGTTCCGGTCGAGAATGCTATAAAACAAGAGACCAGAAACAAGATTGCAGGGATCAAGCCTGGATTGAGAGTCGACTTGGCAACCTGTGCAACAAATGGTCCTGTACCGAGAGCGTCACAAGTGTTTCCGATGGCATAGGCCAGGATCATCAGGCTTGCCAACGGCATGAGGCCTGAAACACCCTTCATGAACACGTCAGTGATCTCCCTCCCAGTCATGATATTCTGGGTGCGGTAAGCGATGGCCCCCACTGCAAGCCCGCAGATAACAGACCAGAGCACCGAAAGAGAGCCCGATCCATCCATGAGGTTCCCTTTTCCTGTTATTATCAATACCACTGGCATCATGAGGACCATGGTGGCCACGGGGAGGATCATGTTGATGGCACGCGGGGGAACGCCCGGTTTTTCTTGCATCATGACCACATCATCAGATATCAAAGGCTCTGCCCCATCGCGAAGAAGCTTGCCTTCTTCGAGCACGCGTTTTTCCGCTTTTTTCATCGGGCCGATGTCTTTTCCGCTCAAGATGACAGCGATGACCAGGAAAATCGCCAGAAAAGCGTAGAAGTTGAAAGGGATGGACATGACAAAAATCCGGACAGGATCCTCTATTCCCTGGGCAGCCAGGAGGCTGAGCACATAAGCTCCCCAGGCATTCAGAGGGATGATGATACACTTGGGTGCCGAAGTGGAATCCAGTATATAGGCGAGTTTTTCCCTGGAGATTCGCATTTTGTCGAATATGGGCCTGGAAACCGCCCCAGAAACAAGAACACAGATGTTGGATTCTATGAAGATAATGAAACCAAGGAACCAGGCGAGTAGCCCAGCGGATCTTCGGGTCTTGACTAATCCTCTTCCCATGACGGCGTTGATAAAACCCTTCATTCCGCCGGAGTACTGAGTAAAAGTGATGATCGCACCGATCATGGCGCTGAACAGAATAACCCGGGTGCTGTCGGCATTTGCAAAGACACCGACGAGTGCATTGACCGTCTGAATGGCTCCGGCCAGGGGATTCCAATTGCTCATGATAGTCCAGCCTAGCCAGATACCCAAGGTCAATGAAATATAGACATGTTTGGTCTTTATAGCCAGGAATATGGCCAGAAGTGGAGGGAGTATCGAGAGCCAACCGTAAGAATCCATGAGATTCAATTTGGTATAACATTGAAAGACCCGGATGTCAAATTTTTGCCCTCTCTATAGTTCTGATGTTCATCAAGAACTGTTGACGTCACAGTCATCCTGTTATACGCTTAGAATGCGTGATCTTAGAATAGGACTTCTGTTTTAGGGCGCAAGCTGGGGAGGATAAAAAAACAGGATGATAGAGAGCGACAGAGAGCGAGTAGTGGACTGGGCACGTGACCTCTTGCGGCGCACGGATTGGGTGATCCTGGACACGGAGACGACGGGCACATCAGAGACTGACGAGATCATTCAGATCGCAATCCTCTCCTGTGACGGTACAGTCCTTCTAGATACACTTGTGAGGCCCACTCAACGTATCCCCTTCGAATCCACTGCGATTCATGGGATCATCGATGACGATGTCAGGACAGCCCCCACGTTTCCGAAGGTCAACGAGAAGGTCCAGTCAGTGATTGAGGGGAAGACCATAGTGATATACAATGCCCAGTTTGATGTCCGGCTCATTCGGCAGTCGTTGGCCAAATACAGCCTGCTGCAATTTGGGGTGGACTTCGACCAGGTGGAATGTGCAATGCTGATGTATTCCGCTTGGGTTGGAGAGGAATGGCCCTATGGGGGTTATAAATGGCAGAGGCTGGAATCGGGTGACCATACGGCTGTGGGTGATTGTCGGGCGACCCTTGCTCTGATAAAAAAGATGGCCAAGGGATAAATACCCTCCAAGATTTTCAAGACTTTCTATAACTATACAGAGTCCCGGCAGAGAAGAGCAGTAGAGTGACAAACAGGTAATAGGGGAACCAGACAATGCCCTCGAGGGTTCCTCTCTGATAGAGATTTAACAGCAAGGCCATACAGGGGATCGTAAACGCCATGCTCAGCGCTGCCCCTTTGGCCATATCAAAATCTTGTTTTTCGTCCACCAACTCTGCAATCAATTTTTGTCGTCTTCCAAAATGAAAAAAATGTCCTCCACCGGTTTTTTAAAAAACTTCGCAAGTTTGAGGGCCAGAAGAGTCGAGGGGACAAACCGCCCTTTTTCGATAGAAATAATGGTCTGCCGCGTTACCCCAACGGACTTCGCCAACTCCTCTTGAGTCATGTCATTATGGTCAAACCGGCATCGTTTTAAGCTGTTTCCCAATTTCAAATGAACCACCTCCTGATTTATGTGGCTTTTTCTGGACTCTCATTTTATCTCGCTAAAATGTAAATTAAGCATTACATAATGTAATGTATGCTATACTTATTGTCAAGTATAAATTACAATTATTTTTAAATAACGTGTTTTATAGGGGGCGGTCCACTTCTGCATATTCTGTGTAACGTGAGAGCTGAGGGATTTACTTTTATCGAAACTGAGTCCGGAGAGTGATCGTGGCATTAACTTTATAAACCTGGCCATCCGCGCTGCTCCGCAGGAATGTTGAGGTGACCAATGATTTTTTCCGTATGGGTTGTGGCCGTTCGTCTTTGTCCTTTTTGACAGTCAGATTCTTGATGGTTTGGTAGAGTGCGATCGCCGTTGCAAAGATCGGAACTCCTGTCGCGTTATAATCCGGTTCTGCGGCAGAAGCATAGGGATCGATTTTATAGGGCGGAGGGGGCAATTCTATCTTTTTTGACGGTTCCGCTGTGGGCAATTTTTTTGAAGAGGCAACCAGTTGATCGCTGATGTACATCAACACACTGTATTCTTTATTTTCCGCCGGAGTTTCTTTTGTCACGCGTGGGGCTTGGTCCTTCATCTCTACGGCAATTTCGAACTCTTGTCTGATAATGCGATCATCCACCTTCAATTCCAGAATATACGTGTGGACTCCAGGCCCTTCGAAGAAGTTATCGGTCTCGAGACTAATAGAATTAAAGCCCTTCAAAAAACGGCCGCCTTTGAGAATAGTCTTGTTATGAGTGAGCTTATAAAGGGCGTCTTGGCTCATTTCAAGCCCTACGATCAATCGGGCTGGGGGGGAAATGCCTCTGTAGCTGTCACTGTCGATCAGGCCAATCCCGAGGACTACTGGGGGAGGAGTTTGCGCAAGTGCACTGAGAAAGAGGTTGAAGAGGAATAACGCACAGAGAGATCGTTTATTCATTGTACCGGAAGAGAAAATGGGCATCCAGGTTATCGTTGGGGAAATTATCGGGAAGTTCGGGGAAGGGAGCGCTCATCCTGACTGCGTTGAGCGCAGCCTGGTCAAGCGCTGGATGAGCTGAAGAATTCCTGATTCCGACATTCAGAAGGTCTCCATTTTTTCTGATGGACACCGTGATTTCCACAACGTTTTTTCCGCCATCGTCCTGAGACGTTGGGATGGCCCAGTTTTTTTGGATTTTTTCTACAACATCCCGAGCCCATGGGGATATATCGATCTGGTTGATGTTGAAAGAGGCCTTTCCTGGGGAAGATATTCTTGCTCCGTATGTTTCGGTAGACGGGAATTTGCCCAGTGGGCGCTGTGTTGACGTCTCTGATGAGAGATATCTCAGAAGGTCGAGCTCGTCCTCCGTTAAGTACTCTTCTGGCTCGGGATATACATCTTTTGAGGGGACGATATTCAGGCTAAATCCTGGATTCTCTTCGTTAGAAGGCGTCAGTTTAAATCCCTGGGTAAATTCCGGTGGCGGAGAGGGTGCCTTGTCGGTCGATCCCACCAGTATTTGTGGCTGTGAGCCTGGAGTGTCCGACGGTTCTGCCTCGGGAGGTTTCGCGGCGGGACGGATGTTCTCTGCGCTTTCTGGAGCGGCTCTTACACTGCGTCCTGAGAGGAGTCTTTCGATATGGGGAATAAGAAGGTCTTTTTGGGGAGTGATGACCACTTCTGTGACTCTTTCCTCCAGAGGAATCTCTATCGGTTGGAAGAAGATTATTAAGGCGAGCAGGAGGAGAATATGAACCAGGACAGATCCGGAGAAACAGAGTGCCCTTCTTTTAAATTCGGGATTGTTCCTAAGGATAAAGCCTACCTCCTTTTTTATTCTAGCACAAATTATGTTGCATAATCCTTGCACCTGGATTATTCATAAAAAATGTCGATATTTTGTTGATAAATACAATATCAAACATTTACATTATTTTTGAGTAAGTCACTTTGACGTTTCCATTCTCAATGTGAT
>CAZXJE010000034.1:7217-17976 GCA_964640835.1 uncultured Eubacteriales bacterium | reverse complement strand
TCCCTACATTGGAATAAAGCCGCATTGCTATCCTGTTGTTTGTTTTCGAAATCACCAATTGGAGCACTCGGAACGTCATTCATCACGGTTTTGGGGATGCTTCCGAGAACTCAAGCGAAGCAAACACAGTTGTGCTGTCTCGAAGACGATGGGATTGCCAGAATGGATGAGCTCTTGGATAGAGTCGAAAAACTCTCTGTAGTTCAAGGTCGCAATGAGATAGATCGTACATGCCTTGAGCCAGTTGTCATGGCTCGACAACAGGGATTGGATGGATTCTAGCTCATCTGTTTTCACTCCCTTCGCCAGCCGGGATTTCCTCTCTGAAATCAGCTCCGGGCGGCCTGTCTCTATGATCGGGATGAGGATCCTCTTTAGCCTTGTCTCGAGAATATTATCCAAGAATTCTATTGCGATCGCTTTAAGCTTTGCCGTCTGGCTCATGAGTCCCAGATAAGCATCGACCATATCCTTTGGCGAGTATTTCATTCCCAGGAGGCGGAAGACCCTCTCCAGGTTTTTATCCATTTTCTCTTCGAGCGTGAATACAAGGAGGAGTCTCGCCTTTTTATTTTGCTCAGCAAAGGCTTTTTCGCCGTTTTTTTGTTGTTGGGTCAAGAGCAGTTCGTTCTGCTGAAGCCATGCGCGGAGTGTACTTTTGTAGAGCGTTATCTCATCGAGGACTCTCGACTGGATGATATGGGGGTCGAATTTCAAAGTGGGGAATTTGACCCTGAGTTTATTGAGGGCCTTTATGGTTTCGTAACGCAAAAGGAGATCCATGATATTCAGGTTGCGCATAAGGATGTTGACCGATTTTTGCGAGTCGATCATAGCTATTACTTTGGGGATGGCCATTCTTCTTCCTCTATCCTCATCGGCATTTTCAAGGATTCCCGCTAATTTTGTGATAATGTCTTCCCCGTATACGACCAGTGCCTCTCGAACGTGTTTACGGAGATGTCTGGTGTTGAGGTGTGTGATCAAAATCGGAATGAATTCTTTGTCTGAAGTTTTTCCTATACTTGTGATGGCGGCAATTTTCACATCTGTGGATTCGTCGTTGACAAAGTCGTGAAGGAAAGGATAGAGCTCTGGATTTTTGGCCAAACCGATGGCCTTGGCCATGTTTGTCTTTATGAAAAGTCTTTCATCTACGCTCTCTGCTTTTTCCTGAAGCTCATTCAGCATGTTTTTGAAAAGCTCTTTCAGGTCGATATCAAGCCTAAAATCTTTGTTCTCCTTCCATTCCAGAGCAGCGGTTACAGTTGCGGCCAGTTGAATCTTGTAGTTATCCTGTTTAAGAAATTCTTCCAAAGCCGATGCTGAATCGTATGAAGTCTTACAGCTGTATCGTATAGCCTGAACCTGGACGGTTATGTCGTTGCTATTCACCAGGACTTGAGCTTCACTAGATAGGTCGAGGTCCTCATAAACGAGAGCCATTCTTAGAACCGAAGATTTGACCGCATCGGAGGGGAATTTGATGAGTTTTTCGAGGTAAGGCAAAAGCTCTTTGTTCTCGACATCTTCCAGCATATTCAACACATACAGAATCTGACGCTCGCTCTTGCCGTCCAACACTTTTATGAAGCTTTTAAAAACGGCGGCATCATCCAGGTTCAACGCTTGATCTTCGAGATTGATCGATCGTTTCTCGATCGCTGTCCGGAAGGAATTCACATACTCATCTTTCATTCGAAGAATCAGGAATGCCCACACAACAATCAGGGCGATAATAATTAGGCTGACATATTGAACAGGAAGTCCTAAACCGATAATCAGGGTGATCAAGAGAACACCCCCCAAACCCTTGGCTGCGTTCTTGATAAAGACATCGATAAAAGACTTGGCTCTATTTTTGATCTCTGTGGGGATGGGAATAGCCAGCAATTCAGTGCCGGCTTTGTTAATAGAATGTTTGAATCCCCCGTCTCCCATCTTGATCAGTATTGCCGACCAAAGAACCGGATTTATGAAAACCGCCACGGCTCCTATCATAAGAGCAAATGGAAGAAAAAGCAGAGAGGCGGTCACACCGAGATGTTTGATGATTCTTCCGGTGAAGAACAGTTGTATGATCAACGATAGTATGTTCAGGTTGGACAACCATAATCCAAAGAAAGCTGTCATGCTATCCGCTTCTGGTTTAGCCTGGGATGCAATGGTCAGGAATTGATAATCAGCGAGGTTGGCCACAATCACGCCCACTCCGATGATTCCGGCGAGATAAGTCAGATGCCGCGAACTTAAAATCAATTTGACGGGATTTTCTTGAGCCCGGGCTTGAGACACCTGTTTATGCCGGGCGGTTTTTTGGGTGTAAGTCGTGTGTTTTGTTTTTTCCCGGATCGACCAGACGAAAATTTGACAGAGCATCAGGAATCCGACGCAGAAAAAAATCATATTTTCCGTGCTGAGTCGTGGAGCCAGGTAGCTCGTCAGATATCCCCCAAAAATTCCTCCGGATATGGCTCCGGCGCCGATCAGGCCGAATAGGCGTTTTGCTTCCCTGGCATTGTAAATTTCATTGGACAGAAGCCAGAACTGAGTGCCGGTGATAACTCCAAATATTGCAACCCAAATGTAAAAGGCGTAGAGGAACCAAGCGCTCTCGTAACCGAAATAGAGTAAAGACCAGAATGCCATGAGGGTGGCGATAGAGATAACAAGCGTGATCTGGATGAGCCGGTAGAGCCTGACTTTCTTAGAATACTTCGAATAGACGACCGCAACGAGGGCTGAAAAGAGCGCAACCAACACATAAACAAAAGGAAGTTTCTCGTTGCCGAACCTGACAAGAAATAGAGAGCTTCGGATGGGTTTAAGAACGGACAGGGATGCGATGATAAGAAATCCGTAAAAGAACATCAATGTAGCGACAGTGGCCTCGCCTTCACGAATGTCGAACAGTTTGCGAAATAATTTTTCCAATTGATCGATTTAAGTGTGTACTCTTTTAGTTTTTGATTTCCTCTTTTTCTAACTGCGCTTCCAGGTCCATGGGCAGAACGATCAAAAATTCTGTGCCATTCCCTAACTCACTCGTGACTTTGATTTCCCCCCTGTGATTCTGGATGATATTGTAGGAAATGGATAGACCCAGTCCTGTTCCTACTCCGATTCCTTTGGTCGTGTAACCCGGGTCGAATATCCTGCTCACGCTTTCTTTGGGAATGCCAGCCCCATCATCGGAAAACTTGATATGGACTTTCTTGTTTTTCACGCACGTTGTTATAGTTATGATACCTTTGTCTTTTATCGCCTGCTTGCTGTTAACGAGGAGATTAAGGAAAACCTGGTTCAATTGACTTGGGAAACAGGAGATGGGGGGAATGTCACCATAATTCTTTACTATGGTGATGTTGTGTTTCAGCTCGTGATGAATAAGGACAAGGGTGTCCTCGATGCCCTCGTGAATGTCCACGGTTTTGAGGTCCGCCTCATCCAACCTTGCAAAACTTTTTAAACGCGTGACGATGTTGATAACCCGCTCTGCACCCGATTTAATGACACTGTTAGAATCATCAATAAGCTTGAATGCAGCCTCGAGTTTGGGGATTTGTCTGCAATCTTCTGGGAGCTCCTGCTGAATAAATTCCTTCATCCTATCCAGGGTCTTAAACAGCGTGTCGTGCATGCTGTTGATTGCTCCTATCGGCGTGTTGATCTCATGGGCGATCCCGGCGACCAACTGACCGAGAGAGGCCATCTTTTCGGATTGGATCAGTTGAGCCCGGGCCTCCTTGAGATGACGGTTAGTTTCTTCCAGGTCGCTCTGCAGGTTCTTAACGAGGATCTCTAGATTCTGGTTAGATTCTCGGAGCTGTTTTTGCAAATGTGTCGTCTCTATGGCTTTCCCGATGGTCGCTTTGATCTTTTTCATTATTCTAAATCCTCAAATGAACCTGGATTATTAGTAAAAACTGCCCATACTAATTTTCCAAAAAAAATGCATGATGATATTGTACTTCTCAAAAATCACTATGACAATGCTGTTTGCTTTGCTCATGAGGTTATTATTTTCAATTTTTTGGCTCCTTCGAGCGACTAAATTCATCGAGGTGAATTCTACAGTGCATTTCACCCAGGGTTTAAAAAGGCTATAATGAGAATGAAACTGGCAGATTTGTGATGAAGGTGAAAAATTGAAAACAGCGAAAGTGGCACAATCCCCTCCGGCTAAACCAAAAGAGACCGAAAAAGAGCTGCAAAAGGTCACCCAAACTCTCGAGACTTTTAGCGCTTGCCACAAGGTTCTGGTTCGAGCCACAGAGAAATCCGAACTCCTTAACAAGATCTGCCAAGCGGTTGTGGAAGTCGGGAGCTACAAAATGGCGTGGGTGGGAATTGCCGCACAGGATAGCGAAAAAACAGTCCGCCCATTCGCCAAAGCGGGCGATGAGGATGGGTTCCTCAACAGAGTGAAAGTCACCTGGTCGGACAAAGGAAAGAGCCACTGCCCGACAGGAAAGGCGATCCACTCCCGTGAGCCCGTTGTGATCAACAATATCCTCAACAATCCGGACAATATGTCCTGGCGTGGCGAAGCGCTGAAGCGCGGATATGGAGCTGTAATCGCTCTGCCTTTGATCAGCAATGGAGGCACCTTCGGCGCACTCACGATTTTTTCGGAAGATGTCGATGCTTTTCAGGAAGAAGATGTGAACCATCTTATGGATCTGGGGGAGAATCTGGTTTATGGGATCGTGGCACTACACACACGGACAGCGCGCAATAGGGCTGAGGTAGAAGTCAAAAAGAACCTTAACAAACTGCAGCAGACATTGGGTGCTATCATCCAGGTGTTGGAAAAAACTGTTGAAGTCAGAGATCCCTATACAGCCGGGCATCAGCGGAGAGTAGCGGACCTGGCACGCAGTATCTCATCAGAAATGGGATTTACTCAAGACCGCATAGATGGGATCCGCATCGCTGGTATCATCCACGATATCGGAAAGATCTATGTGCCCGCTGAGATCTTGAGTAAACCCCGACGATTGACCACCTATGAGTTTAACCTGGTAAAAACCCACTCCCAGGTCGGTTATGACATATTGAAGTCGATCGATTTTCCATGGCCAGTGGCCAGGATCGTCCTGCAGCATCACGAAAGGCTTAACGGTTCCGGCTATCCCAACAAGCTCATGCACGACAACATCCTGATCGAGGCGAGGATTTTGGGAGTGTCTGATGTTGTTGAGGCGATGGCGTCCCATCGGCCCTACCGTCCGGCCCTCGGTCTGGATGCGGCTCTCAAAGAAGTGTCAGACCATAAGGGGAGTCTTTATGATCCCGAGGTCGTCGAGACCTGCGTGCGGCTTTTTAAGGAAAAGCTGTTCGATTTTGAACCCTAAAAGCATGTCTTAATTAGAAAGGCCACTCCATAACTTCCAGGGGAAGCATCCCCAAATAATTGATCCAGTTCATAAATTCGTATCTGTGCCAGAGTTCCTTGCTATTGGGGTATGGTTATTTTTAGCTGATTCAAAATCACAATAAGCAAAATCCGATTAAAAACGAACCTTGAGATGTCTATTTCTCTGCATTCTCGCTGCAGACCATGTCAACTTTTATGTTTTATTTGCTTCTTCTGCTGATGGATTATTGAGGGATACGGGACGACCCGGTCAGCAAAAGGGGGTTATTGCGGCCCGGGTTGGGCCAATATGGTTTGAGTCGTCCCTCCTATCGTTATTAAATTAATCTCACACTGAAATAGGCATTTCAATTGTACTTTAGTACAATATAATCGAGTATTTTAGTAGGGAATAAAGTTGACAAAGATGGCAAAAAAAGGAAAAATTGTTGCAGAAAAATGAAAGATCCGGTTCCCATTTTTATTGTCGGTGCACCTCGAAGCGGCACCTCCTTGCTGCGGAATTTACTCTACTCACATCCACGATTGTTTTTTCGAAGTGAAACACAATTTATCCCAGCCTTTTATCGAGTCTATGGAAATCCTCGATCAAGGACACAAGCATTAAAATTAGCCAAAAAAATGGTCAAGTTGGAATGGGTCGCTCGCTGGGAAGAGGAAATCGACGTCAGAGAAATGGCAGAGCAGGATACATTTTCCGCAATCGTTGATAACATGTTCATGCAGCTTGCACGCCGGGAAGGGAAGAGTGTTTGGGGCGATAAAACACCTCATTATGTCCTGGATATCGACACTTTGCGAGAGATCTTCCCCGCGGCTAAATTTATCCATATCGTAAGAGATGGGCGTGACGCAAGCCTGTCCCAGTTAAAGGCGAACTTTGGCCCGCGGACTATTTTTTATGCTGCAGCCTACTGGAAAAAGTATGTACAGGCGGGGCTTCGATTTGAGAAAACTGTCCCTGCCAACCAGTTGATGAGCATTCGCTACGAGAATTTACTCTCGGATACGGAAAAGGAAATGCGTCAGGTCTGTGAATTTTTAGAGTTGTCTTTTGATTCCGCTGTTTGCACGCCGACTGTTATAGGATTCCGTTATCGCAAGTCCATTTTTCGCAAGAGGGCAGAGTCATATGGAATGACCGATAGGGTCGTGCCGAAGAATACTCAAAAGTGGAAAGAAGAAATGAGCCATGCCGACCAGGTCGTTTTTGAATCGGTGGCAGGGGATCTTTTGGATCAATTGGGCTATGAAACTGGTGGATTGAAAAGAGAATTATCGTCCGCAGAAGTAATGAAATATCGGATGAGAGAATTTCGAGGTCAAATTTTTATGCATCTTTTAAACAATCAAAAGCACAAATGGCTGTGGACTGAGCTCAAAATGCGGTGGGTTTCGAAACGTGTGGACATGAAGGAACACAAGTCATGGAAAAAAAGGGACTGTCCCCTTTTTCCAGAGGTGAAGCAATAAGGTGACAATCCCCTTTTTTGTAGGGTCCGTTCCCTACATCTCACAGAAAATAGTACCGTTCCCTTTTTTTATTCGTAGCGGAGAGAGTCCACGGGGTTGGCCAGCGCAGCTTTGATGGAGTGGTAGCCGACCGTTACAAATGCTATGAACAGTGTTAATGCTGTAGCTAAAATAAATATCAACGGACCGATACTGACCTTGTAGGCAAAGTCCTGGAGCCAGCCTCTCATCACTAAATAAGCCAATGGCCATGCGATCAGGTTCGCTATGGCTATCCATTTGATGAATTCTTTGGCGGTGAGTTTGATGATCCCGGGAATAGAAGCTCCTAAAACCTTTCGAATGCCGATCTCTTTAGTCTTTTGCTCTGCCATATAGGCACCCAATCCAAAAAGACCTAAACACGCAATAACAATGGAAAGGAGGCTGAATCCATTGAAAAGCCGGCCAAGTCGCCATTCGGGTTGATACTGTCTTTCGTAAAAGTCTTCGTAAAAGAAGTAGCGGTATGGATAGCCATCAGTGTGAGATTTAAAGGTCGATTCGATCTTTGCCAGGGTTTCCGGAGTCCGGGTCCCATCGATTTTGATGAAAACAAATGTGTGCCAGGGTCTATACATCCTGAATACAAAAGGCCACATGGAGCTATGGAGAGAACGGGCGTGGAAATCCTTGACAACCCCTATGACATGCGCTCTTCGAAAAGATTCGGGCCATGCCGGGTGGGCCATGTAGATCGTTTTTCCGATGGGATTCTCCAGCCCCATGCGTAAAGCGGTCGTCTCCGTGATGACACAGGATTCCTTCATATCTGTCGCGAATTCCTGTGAGAAGCCCCTACCCTTCGTGATCTCCATGTTAAAGGTTTTGAAAAAATCATAGTCGACGACAGTGTAATCAATACTCAGCATATCTTCGTTTGGATTTCCTTCCCAGTTGATGGTAATACTCTGGCCGATATTCGTCGGTCCTTGGGCCGCGCTCGTCACGTGCTTGATCCCCGGTATTGTGAGGAGCTCATTCTTGAAGGCATCGAATCTTTTCTGCAGAGTTGGATTGTTGAAAAGAATGACCACATCTTTGCGATCGACACCGATATCGTGTGTTCGGATGAATCGCAACTGTTTGGCCACGACAAGTGTGCATGTGATAAGACCCACGGAGATGACAAACTGGAAAACGATCAAGAGCTTGCGCATCCCAGATCTTTCGGTGCCGAATCTGGGCTGATTCTTGAGCGTGAAGACCGGCCGGAATGATGAGAGATAAAATGCGGGATAGCTCCCTGCCAATAATCCGGTCAAAACGGTGACAAAAAGGAGCGTCAAAATGATGGAAAAATTCGCCTTAGAGAGGAGGGCTAATGATTTCCCGGCAAAGAAATTGAACTGCGGGAGGGCGATCTCCACAACGATCAAAGACAAAGCTAGAGAAAGGAAGGCTACCACCAGGGCCTCTCCCAGGAATTGTCTTATGAGCTGTGACCGAACAGCTCCGATTACCTTCCGCATCCCCACTTCTCTAGCTCTCCGAGTCGATCGCGCCGTGGTCAGATTCATAAAATTCACACAAGCCATGAGCAGAATAAAGACAGCGATCACAGAAAATATGGCCACTGTTTTGACTGAGCCGGGCCGAACACGTTCATAAAGACGGACTCGTGTTAAGGGTTGGAGGACCGGAGAAAATGTTGCCTCTGGACGTACATATTCTTTGTAAATCCCCTCAATCTTGGTGGCAAAAACCTCAGCCGACACGTTCGGCCTCAGAAGAACATAGCAGGGCCCCATCCACTCTTCCCACCTGGCCAATCGATCCTCTCCCAGAAGCTCCACTCGTGTGACAAAGTCGAACTGAATGTGGGAATTCGAGGGGATATCTTCGATAACCCCAGTCACAATAAAATCTTTTTCCTCACGTGCCAAATTGAGGGCTTGACCGATCGGATTTTCGTTCCCGAAATATTTCTTGGCTGTGGATTCTGTGATGACGATGGCATCCCTGTTTTTGAGGGCGGTATCCGGATTGCCCTTTATGAAGGGAAAGGTGAACATCCGGAAGAAGCCGGGATCTGTAAGGCAGATGTTATCCTCCTCGAACTTTTTATCTCCGTAAGTCACGAGTGATCCATACCAGGGCCAGAGCCGGGAAAACTCTTCGACCTCCTGGTAGAGGGATTTTAATTCCGGTGCCAGAGCGTAGGTTGGACTAGGGATAAAATCGCCACCCTGTGTTTTATTCACGATCCTGAAGATTCTGTCTTTTTTTTCGTGAAAACGGTCAAAACTCAATTCATCCTTCACCCAAAGTCCGATCAAAATGAAACAGGCCATGCCGACGGTCAAGCCGATGATATTGATGAATGAATAACCTTTTTGCCTTCTAAGCGCACGAAGCGCCACTTTGAGATAGCTTCTGAACATCGTCGTCCTCCAAATGAGTGTTTCGACAAAAAACGAAAAGAAAAGAGACGTCGTCTGAAAAACAGATTGGACGCGAGCCCATAAAACTCCTTTCTCCTTTAATGCCACTCCATACCGAACGGCCAAATCTTCTTCTGCTGAAGACACCATCTCCTCATCGGCATAGCGCCGCAGAAGGGATCTGGCTAAATGGGAAAATCGGAATTCTTTGTCTTTCATGATTTGACTTTGTTTTTGAGGTCGGGGACACCCAACCAAACGGATTTGTTCACTTCCTGAATGGATACAAGCTTTTTCATCCCGATGGAGGAAAGCTTATAGTAGATACGAGGCCGCCCTCCTTTTTCGGTGGAACCTTTAGCCTGGAAGGTTTCGACATAGCCGCTCTTCTTCAAGCGGCTCAGGGGTGCATAGATGGCGCCCGACATCCACGAGACACCCGTGTCTTTCTCCACTTGGTCTCTGATCGAAATCCCATAAGCGTCGTCCTTCAACTTCCAGATGGCCAGGAGGAGCATTTCCTCGATCCTGGATAGGTAGATCATGGCTTTCCTCCTCTCAATTATATTCGTCTATTAGTATTCGTTTTGTAGTATTCATATCGTATCATACGCGCAACTCAAAAAAAAGTTCAACATAAATTTATAATCCTGTCACATTTTTTTGCTCGGTTTGTTTCCCAAACGGACCCTACACAACCCTACACAGGACTTTTGATTTTAAAGCCTCTCTGTGTTATAAAAGCTAATTCATACATAAACTATTAGGCATTGTTGTGGCGTAGGAAAGATATCCTTTAAATGAGATCAAAAATATTCCCAGTCCTTCTTGTTGTGTTCGTTTTGCTTTCCGCGACTGATGTGAATGCAACAGGTTATAGACTTTATGAAATCGGCGCAAAAGCGGCAATGCTTGCCGGTGCCTTCACCGGCAGCGCGGACAACACATCGGCCATGCCAGGGTATGAATACACGTATGACAGTGCGTTTTGGGTTGTGGGATGCGGCGTAGGCATGAAAATCTAATTCAAATCAGCTGAACTTGTCAAAGTATATTTGATCTTCAGGAATAGCTTTTTTCAACAACCGGTCCATGCATGAATCCACCATGTCCGGATTTCCACAGATGTAGACATCATAATCGGCTCCTTCCGGAACGAGGTCTTCAATGAGATCGGTCACCCGGCCTCTCTTGCCCTCCCATTGTGAGTTTTCGGCTGCTCTGGAGAGTGTCGGGATGAACGTGAATGCAGGTAGTTGTTTCTCCATTTCTCTGAGCTCTTCCACACAGTACAAATCCTCTCTTATTCGCGTTCCAAAAAAGAGAGTGGTTTTTCTCTGGATCTGCTCTGATCGGATAAACCGGAGGATCGACATGATCGGAGCCAACCCTGTTCCGGTTGCGATCAACAGGATATCACGCTCTGAATCACGAAAGTAAAAGTCTCCAAACGGGCCGCGCATGATCAGCTCTTCTCCTTCTT
>CAZXJE010000034.1:1266-7117 GCA_964640835.1 uncultured Eubacteriales bacterium | reverse complement strand
ACGATATGCTCCACCTCGACTTTAAATTCTTTGATCAGGAAAAGTTCTGCGGGAAGCTCGATTCTCAGATCGTTTCGCACTTTGACCTGACACGAAAGCCGGACATTCTTAGCCTGCTCTTCTTCTGTGAGATAAGGAGTTTCTGTGGGAAGGATCGGTCCGCCACCTTCGGGGACTTTTACCTTGCAGTATGCACACGTGCCCTTACCTCCACATGCTGAGGGAATAAAAATCCCCTCCTCCATCAAGCTGAACAGCAGAGGATTTCCCCCTTCGACAACAAGCTCTTTTTCCCGGTTGATCGAGATGCGGCACTCTCCATAGTTAGCGATAAAAGCGTCTGCCAGCTCGAGCAGCAACGCAAAGAGTGCACCGATCCCGCTGATGATGAGAATACTGAAGATCAACTGCAACATTTTTTCGCTGTCACCTCACTGAACCCGGATCATACCGCTAAAGGCCAGGAACGCTAATGACAAAAGGCCGGTGATGATCAAAGTGATGGCCGGACCTTCAAGCCCTCTAGGGAGCTTTGCGCTTTTTTGGAGTTTTTCCCGGATGGCACTCACTACCATTATGGCCAGCCACCAGCCGATGCCGCTTCCGGCCCCATACGCTATGGATTGTAAGAGATCGTACCCTCTGATGACCATAAAAAGTGAGGCTCCAAAAATGGCACAATTAACAGTGATAAGGGGCAAGAAAATCCCCAAAACAAAATAGAGCGCAGGGAAAAAGCGCTCCATCGTCATCTCGACCAATTGCACAAAGGCAGCAATGACCACGATGAAAACAATATAGCGGAAATGCTCGAGGCCAAGAGGAAGCAATATTTTATAGTAGATCCAATTATTGAGAACCGTCGTGGAGGCCATGACAAAAACCACGGCAGCCCCCATACCCATGGCTGATTTCCTCTCTTTTGAGATCGAAAGGAAAGGACACAACCCCAGAAAATTGGTCAACAGGATATTATTGGTGAAAATTGCGGCGAAAAACAGTGTCAGCGGATTTATGGGAGTCATCTCTGTCCTTTACATCCTCTCTTCACTGTTTTTTACATTCGGGAGAATATACTTGGTTATCCAAGCCAGAATTCCCAGAGTAAAAAAGGCCCCGGGCGCCATAATCATGATTGTCCACTGGACAAAACCCTCTGGCATGACCCGGATGCCCATTAGAGTTCCAAATCCCAACGGCTCTCGAATGAAGGCGATAACAATCAAGATCAGCGAGTAGCCAAGGCTCATGCCCAGCCCATCGAGAAAGGATGCCAGTGGAGGATTGTTCCTGGCAAAGGCCTCACAGCGTCCCATAATGATACAGTTGGTGATGATGAGCGCCACATACGGGCCCAGAGCTTCGCTGATATCCGGCAAATGCGCCTTGATCAAGATGTCCACAATGATGACGTACGAAGCGATGATCAATGTCTGGACCATCATGCGGATCCGCATTGGCGTGTACTTTCTCAACAGAGAGACGGTCAGCGAAGACAAACAAACCGTAAAGATCAGACCTGCATCCATCACAAGAGTATTCACCATCAGGTTGGTCACAGCCAGAGTTGAGCATATGCCGAGGACCTGCCGCAGCACGGGATTGTCCTTCCACAATCCCGTCAGGAAGATCTCTTTTTTGGATGGCAGATTCGGCATTTATTCCCTCTCCTCTACGGCAGTCCAAAGCTCTTTGAGGAAATAATCCAGCTCGTCGTTAAGGAAAGCCTCAACAGCAGAGCTGGTGTTGGTCGCACCCGTTATGGCATCGAGCTCGTTCGGTGCTCCTGTTGTACCCGCAGGCTTCAGATAGAATATCTTTTGGTCGCCTTCTATCGGAAAAAGGCGAAGGCCGTTGAACTGGCCCGAAAACCAATCTTCTGTGATCCGTCCCCCCAGGCCGGGTGTTTCTGTATGTTTATAGAAGGCGATTCCAAGGACTTTTGTGGCATCAGGATTTACCCCCACTATGCCTTGGATAGGCCCCCAAAATCCAGGCCCTCCTACCGGAAATGCATACCCCAGGATCGTGTGTCCATCCTCTTCGTACCCTATATACAGAATCCTGTCTCCGACTCTGATGTCTTTGACCCGCTCTGTGTACCATCGAGATATTTGGCCGTTGGATGTGTTTTTTTCGGCTGCGATATCCAAAACTTTGAGGATTATCCGCTGAAGCTTTAGAGCCTGGTTCGAGGCGATCTTCTTTTCGTTGAAATACATTACGGCGCTGACAAGCGAGGCAAAGAACAGGGAGATCAAGAACATGTAAACGACCGAACGGAGTTGTTTTTTCATGCCTTTGTTTTCTTCCTCATCTGAAGATGACGCACAGTTTGGTCCAGGATGGGGACAAAGGCGTTCATGATGAGCACAGAGAACATGACGCCTTCCGAGAAATTGGAGAATCCGCGCAGGACTACGATCAACATACCGGTCATCCCACCAAAGATCCACTGGCCGGCTTTGGTTTTTGCTCCGGATACGGGTTCTGTGACCACAAAGAAGCTCCCGAAAAGAAATGATCCTGCAAGAAGCGTCGCGAGTGGTGAAGGGATGTTTTCAAATCCGGTCAATCGTAAGACCCCGCTGCCGAAAATCCCACCCAATATGCATGAAAGGGCAAGTCTCCACGACGCGGTTTTTTTGGCAATGATAAAGATGCCTCCGATAAGAATGAGTACTGCCGATGTCTCTCCTAAGGAGCCGGATATGTGCCCTAAAAATAGGTCTTTCCATGCGACAAGACCCCCATGCCGCAACTCCACTAGGGGAGTTGCTTTGGAAACGGTATCCAACGGTGCTGACCAGTGGGCAAATCCACCCAAGCCACCCCAAATGGGTTCTCCCCACCTGTTGGTCATCTGGAGAGGGAATGTGATGTAGATGAAGCATCGCCCCACCATAGCAGGATTGAACACGTTCTGGCCGAATCCTCCAAACATCATCTTACCGATAGCCACTCCTGCAACGATACCGACAATGGCTATCCAGAAAGGAATAGTGGGGGGCAGGGAGAGTGTAAAGATCAATCCTGTGACAAAGACAGCCGATGTCACAGGTTTTCCCTGGGGGTAGGTGAATATGGCTTCGGTGATTATACCAAAAAACAGAACCGTCCCCGTCAGGGCTAGAGCCCTCCATCCGAAAAGATAGATGGAAGCAAGGAGCAGCGGTATCAACGCAAAACAGACCCGCAGCATGGGCTTTTGCCAAAGTATAGGTTTTTTGGGCAGTTGGAATCGCATAGAGATTAAGGCTCTGGCTTCATTTAAACCCACTTGTCTCCCTTTCTACGGAAACTAAAAGTGTCGTGATTTACGAAGTCCCCATCCTGAAGATACTTCACTGTGACTTTGAAGTCTCCACCATCCAGGGTGAGAACGTTATAGCTGTTGACCTCTCCTCTGGTGCGTATGGAGACAGCTGTGCCGGCCTTCACCAGGATAGCCTTGGGTGGCCGAGTCCTCGATCGTGGCAGCCCGACGACCATACTTCTGTGGTCATGGCCCAGCAGGATAACATCGACACTGGACGTGATGAGGCGGTCAAGAATTCTCGTAGAGCTCAGGACTTTTTTTTCACTCTTCTCGAAGGGAAAAAAGATCAGGTTATGATGGATGACCAAAATCTTAAGTAGTTTATCATCGATCTGGTTGAATATCCGCTCAATCCTGTCTATCTGCGCGTTTATCAAACGTCCGGATTTCCAGGTTCTGTTCTCGACACTGTTCACACCCAACACTGCGATCTCGTCATCTTCGTGACATGGGTAATCCTCACAGCAGACAAGATGACAAAATCTTTTGAATGGATTCGTGAGCCTTTCGAAGATGTTGAATACCGGAATGTCATGATTGCCGGGCACGATTACCTTGGGGCAATCAAAACTGTCCAAAAAGTTGACGGCAGATTTAAACTGTGTTGCAAACGCTCTCTGTGTGAGGTCGCCGCTCACAGCAATCAAATCCGGCTTCTGTTTTTCGATTTCTGTGGATAACGCCTCTACAACCTCCTTTTTTTCTTTCCCAAAATGTAGATCAGAGATATGAACGATGGTTTTCATAAATCTGCCTTAATTGTAATTTCCCTCCTCTTCAAAGGGCTCAAATCCGTTAATGCTTATAACACAGGCAGCGCATACGGTCAAAATATACTTTCCATATGGGCTACCGAATGGCATATAATGAATAATGTTATTATATTGAGGATATTTTTTTACTGATTGTATTGAAGGGAATAATACTTATGTTGAAAAGAAAATTCATCTTTTTACTTGTTGCTGTTTTGGGCATGAACGCAGGATATCTTTCTGCGACCGTATTGACCCTTTATAATGTGGGCTCCAAAGCGGCCACTATGGCCGGGGCTTTTGTTGGCCGCGCAGACAACACGACCGCTATCTATTACAATCCTGCGGGACTTGCTTTCCAGAAAGGTCTCGGTTTTAGAGTCAATGTCTCTTACTACAACTATGCTGTCAAAGCTGAACTAGATGAACCTCATAGTTTCGATCAGAGCTCAGAGCCTCAATTGCTTGCTTCACTTTTTGTTGCCTATACCTATAAGAACAGGATCAGTATCGGCATCGGCGCCTTTACTCCATATTCCATAGAGATAAAATGGCAGGCGGTATGGCCTGGAGATCCTCTCTGCCTCAATTCAGAATTGAATGTTTTTACCATCCGTTCTGTGATTGCACTCAAGATCATAAATTCTCTCTCTGTTGGCCTAGGCCTGGACTACATGCATTCCTCGATCCGGTGGGATTACCATCATGTAGGGAGATTGAATGCTGTCTATCAGCTCACCGGCAGCGGGAGGGGTTCCAGGTTCAATGCGGGAATTCTCTTTAAGCCAAGCCACATTTTTCAGATCGGCGGAAGATATGAGCAAGAAGTAGCTATTGAGCACAGAGGGAGTGTCGAGGACAAGGCTAATGTTGGGTATGGTTTAGCCACAGATGCCCAGGGCAATCCAATCGTTCCCGATTATTCCAAACCAGAACTTGCCCCAGGCCAGGATGTGTACTCGCACATCACATACCCGTGTGAGGCCGTTTTGGGATTCGTGTTGACTCCGAGTAAGAAGTTCACCTTTCAAGCAGATTTTCACTGGTCATCCTGGAGCTCATTCAAAGAATGGGTGTTCTATGCAGTGGACCCGGAAGACAGTCTCTCTTGGGATCCGAGAATAGATCCTGACTCTGAAGTGGATACTTCCGGAGAGGTTAAAGCAGGCATCGATCTCAACATGAAAGATACCTGGAGTTATATGCTGGGCGGTGCGTATTTCCTTAAAGATGAGTTATCCCTGATGATCGGATATGCCAAACATCAGAGCCCTATTAACGATGAGAACTTGACGCCGATTCTTCCCCTTGTACCCCGAAATGTCTTTTCCTTTGGAGTGGGGTATGATGGCCCAGTGCGTTCGATCACGGACCAAAGTCTGATCGGCAATCTCACTTTTGATGCATATGTGCAGTATGTGATGCTCGAAGAGAGAACATCATCCTATCCCGGATATCCTTTGACTTTTGGGGGGAATTACTGGGTGTTCGGTTTTGGAGTCGGGTTTTATCTGTGAACGTTGCTCTATCATAAAGGCGAAGATAGAATTGGGGAAGTCCTGTGGACACATCAAGTTAGCACATCCAATGTGCGCTCAAACAATTGACACCTGATTATTTATGTGTAAGAATGTTTATTGTATTGCGGTGACAATCACACTATCATGAGAAATAGAAAGTTGACGATAGAGAAAATTATTACCTCACAAAGGTTTTTTCCCTCCTTTAAGTCCTAGGTATCCTTCTCCAGCGTCCGATCTTTCCTATTTTTCTGTGAGTC
>CAZXJE010000034.1:0-1166 GCA_964640835.1 uncultured Eubacteriales bacterium | reverse complement strand
AAGCTTTATGTTGGGAACTTTAGCTACACAGCTACAAAGGAAGAATTGGAAGAGTTGTTTACAAAGTTCGGTGAGGTTAAAGAAATGAAAGTCATCGAAGGTAGAGGTTTCGGATTTGTAGAAATGTCGAGTCCTGCTGAAGCGGAAAAGGCAAAGGAATCACTGAACGGTACTGACTTCAAAGGTCGTACTTTACGAGTAGATGAGGCGCGCCCGCCAAGAAACCGGTCATTTGGTGGTGGTGGCGGTGGTGGTGGAGGTGGAAGTGGTGGCGGTGGTGGTGGTGGTTTTCGGAGATATTGAGGAGAGAGGAAAACAGACCGATCTTCAAAAACGACAATCCTGTACATATTTTCATTTTTTTAATATTTACACCGCTTATTTCAGATCCCACAAGAGGACCTGTTCAGATCTACCTTGGAGCAGAGGTCCGAGATCCATGAATTTTATCTTATTTAAAGTCAATCCCATCTGCAAGAAAGGGTGAGTGGATGAAAAAATATCAGAGAAAAGAGAGGAAAAAGAGGGAAAGGAAAAGGGAAAGAGTAAAGAGGGAGAAGAGAAAAAGAAGATCGCAGTATTAAACCTTAAACCCAGGGGGTACAAATACCGTTATAATGTAAACACAACAATCAGGTAAATGTTTTATTCCCTGATGATTTCATATAATTCCGCAGCCTTTCGAACGAGGGAAGAGCGGTCTCTTTTGAGTTGGATCAGAGCATTGTTGATTCTATGACTTCTCGGCATCTGTGTGATCGCCCAAGTCGCAGCCGCACGCACAAATGCGGGTTTTGGCTTCAACATTTCCGTCAACTTTGGTTTTCTTGCGGCATCGATGAGCGCGCCTTCAGCCTCTGGAGAACGAAGAACTCCCAAAGTTCGGCAAACTTGCTCTTGAAGTGAGTGGTTCGGCTCGGGCTCCCAAAATTTTCGTGGTGATATAATCTTACGAAGAAGTGGAGCCGCCTCTGTCACGCCACGGTCGGAAAAGAGATTGATGATATCCTGCTGTGCCTTTCCAGAAGCCTTTGGAAATATTTCCATCAGCAAAGTATCGACGTCCTTGTCTTGGATATCTTTAAGCACATCAGTGACTGCGGGCAGAATGTCCGGTGAGCCTTTTAATGCGAGTGATCCAGGTTCTTCTGCCGGTTATAGACTTG
>CAZXJE010000033.1:0-18246 GCA_964640835.1 uncultured Eubacteriales bacterium | reverse complement strand
TTTCTTAGAGAGGAAATAGCTGTCTCCGCTTGAATAAAGTTGTCGGACAGCCTGCAGGCTGCTTTTTACAGGGGTAATTAAAAAAGCAGCCTGTCCCCTTTTTTTTCAGGTGAAGTGCTTCAGGACTAATCTCTGTGCAAAATCAACTGTATTTTCGAGTGTTTCGAAATTCAAAACAGCGCCGATGTAGTATGTTCCCTTCTGTCCCTGGAGCTCATCGAGTCGCTTATAGAAGCCGGCTCTCAGATCCTCTGTATCGATGCGAGGAAAATAGCGCCAATGTTTTTGTAAGATAACTCCGCTGAATCTGCCCCCAAGCTGCTCAACATCATTCTTCAACATCTCGATGAGATCATCAGGGCGTGTATCCGGAGGACAAATTTGATATCCCGTATACACATTCGAGTCGCCATGCTTACAGAAAATTGCAACAGTCTTCCCCTTTGTTGATGGATGGATATGATCTCTAATAAATAAACTTTTGTTAAATCCCTCTCCTTTAAAGAGAGTCACATAATAATCAGTGTAAGTGATCTTACCGAACAATTCTTTTTCTTCCTCGGATATGTCCATATAATGAACCGTTTCATCCAGTGGCGATGAAATGATTAGGCGGTCAAATGTTCTCGTTTTACCATTCACGACAATCTCAATTTTTGATTCTGGAGCACTCTCCGAATCTGTCACATTCCTTCGGATGGTTTCAATTTCAGCACTTGTTTCCACGTGAAGTTCCTCAGCCATTTTAATCCACAACTCCTGACATCCATTTTTACAACCGCTTATTCCTGGACTTAATTCTTCGCGCCATAATTTTGCTAGATTTTTAAAGCGTAAGCTACTCCTAAAAAGCACCCACAAGAATCGGAATATGTAAATGGCTGGGATCTCTTCATAACAGCCGTATCCACAACCTATAAGAAAAGGGCATAGTGTGTCTGCTACAGGTTCAATTTTATGTTTGTGCATAAAGTCTTTAAAATTTATATACAGTTCAGGCTTGGCAACGATAAAGCCACCTTTTAAGTATTTTTTGAATTTAAGGCTAAGATATAACATGTTAGAAAACGCTCTTAGGGTATGAGCAAAAGAGTAGTGATCTTTAATATATTGTTCAAACGAGCAGCATCGGCCATCTAGGTGAGCCACAATCGGCGCCGCAAAAGTTTCAATAGGAATTTCATAAGCGTTTAATAATTCATGGCAGATTTTATAGTTTTTCTTATCGCCGATAATGATAGCACCCAGATCGTATGTATTCCTTTCATAATCGTAAGATAGAACTTTCCCCCCAACATAGCCCTCCCTTTCGAATACAGTGACATCCTGATATCCCAATTTCTTTAAATAATAGGCTGCAGAAAGTCCTGAAACTCCAGCACCAATAACTGCAATCTTCATATTCGTGTTTTTCGGAAGATTTTGCATATGGCCTGCCTTAAGGATCGCATAGAAAATAAGGTGACAATTTTAAAAATCTTAATAAGCCTGGATTATTCACGAGTTGAGGTTGCCTCAGCGGCGAGGAAGTGGCCCATGAAGCTGTAGTGAACTACCGCGAATGGGCTACAACGAAGTCGATGTGGTAAGATCAGCTCGCCTGAAAGGTAAAAAATGTCGATTATGAATAGGAAAGCACATTGAAAACGGAAATGTCAAGGTGATTTACTGGAAGAATAATGTAAAAGATTAATATTGCTTTTGTTGAACAAAGTATCGACATTTTTTATGAATAGTTCAGGTAAGATGTTTTCAGGCTAATTGATTTTATAATACTACTCATCGTGTGTAAAATTTTTGGATAATCGTCTTCTCAAAAAAAAGACTTTATTGTGTGAGAAAAATACTCTTTGATAATAGATCGTTTAAAGAGTTTTTTAAGAGAATTTAGGGAAATAGTGGATCTTCTGCTTCATCTTTTTACAAAGTCAATGAATTCTTTCCCTTTGCCGAATGGATTTAAGGCTTTCTCAATTTTTAATTTGCTTTTTTCTTTCTCCATGTCAACATATCTCTTTTTTTGAATTGGTGAGATTACCTCGATTTTCGGACAGAAGATATTACTTTCATTGATCTCTCTGACCACTCCTACACTCTGGTCACTCAAAGAAATGATTGTGCCAACTGGCCATACCCCAATTACCTCGAAAAATCTGTCCAGAATTTGAGGATGGAAAAGTTTTTCCTTTTCCTTGATCATAATTTCATAGATTTCGTTTGGTGGGCTATCTTTCTTGTAAGTCCTTCTCTGAGCAAGTGCATCGTAGACATCACAAATGGAAACGATGAAGGATGCGATATAGGGTTTTTTTGAATGCGTCAATTTTGGATACCCAGATAAGTCATATCGCAGGTGGTGTTCAAAGGCAACAACAGCAGGAAGATATCCCATAGAGTTTCTGTATTCACATAAAATCCGTGATCCCAAGATTGTGTGATCTTTGATCTTCGCAAATTCACGTTCTGTTAGGCTTGATTTTTTCCTGAGTATCTTGGAGGAGATGTAGATCTTTCCAATGTCATGAAAAAGAGCCGCAACACCTACATCGAGCACATCGTCTTTCATAAGCCCCAATTTCGAAGAAAGATGCATTGCGAGGATCGACACATTCAGCAAGTGGACAAAAGTCAGAAGGTCTTTTCTTTTTATCTCGATCAGATTCATGATCTCTTGATGTCGTCCAACAAAGTTTTCCATCACGTTAAGTAGATTGAACCTTAAATCCAGATAGTCCAATTCTTCCAGATTAAGCACTCTATCCAATGCGTGAGTGTAAGCATCGATTGAGGTGTCATAGAGTTTTCTCAGAGTTCCCCAATCATCTGTGCCATCCATATGAAGCAGGGAATAATCTTTGATTCTTCCGGTTTTTATATTTCTGATCCCTTGAAGCGCTAGAAGTTTTTGTGCGTCTGTTTGGAGGTCTTTTTTGGAAGTGGATAGCAGCGAAACAAATTTACTCAATTCATCTTTATCGAAAGCCTTATGAATGTATACTTTTTCGATGTTTCTTTCTAGAAAATACATAATCGAAGACTTGAATCTTTGGCTCAGATCAAAGTATATCTCTTCTTCACAGGCGACCTCGTCATCCACCATGCCAATAACTAACTCAGTTTTATTTTCTAAGGCTTCTTTCAGGCTGTTGTGGGCCTTTTCAATAGCGTCATGAAATTTGGGATGGGCATTGGAATAGAGTTTTCCTGTCTGGACTGCCGAAAAAAGATGGATTACGGACTTTTTGGTATCACTCAACATGCCACTTCTCCAAAATTCTCTTCGCTCGCTCCCTGAGTTTTTTATTCCAGAAATGTTTCCTCTTACGCAGGGTGATTAAATAAGGCTTGGCTGCTTTCACTTCCTTTTTTTCCACGATACTTAAATTTTCGAGAAGTCGTTTATTCCTTATGCCAAAAGGCGAAGGGATAGAAAACAATTTTTGTAATATCTCATTTCTTACTTTTTCATCATCCATCAATATCACAAAGGCCTCGCTCTTCAATTGAAAATCCTTACTTTTGAGTATCGGAAGCAGAAATTTAGTCTCGTATGCCGACAGATTTTGCATCGCTTGTAACACCCTGATTTTTGTCCCTCTTTCTCCGCTTTGGAATATGTTTTTCAATGTCACATGGGAAATAGCAGAGTCGATCATTCCAAGGCTATTAATCAATTTATCGATAAGCTTGCTGTCGGAATAATATTCATCAAGATTCAGGTTGAAATAGAATAAGTATTCCTTAAAAAACTTAAAAAAGGCATTCAATGTATAGGGAGTGACTTTTCCCTCGGTGAATATGTTTTCCAGATAGACATTCACATCTAGTGTGCTCTTATCAATGGAGTTGATAAAAAATTCAAAGTAGAATGAGAGCTCTCCTTCAAGAATAGTGCGCTCTATAAAATTGACGATTTTCTTGTTCATCTTTGTGTAATCAGGATCGTTAGACAATTCTTCTTTCTTGGTCTTCAAAATGTCATAGATAGCCTTAAGGCATTCGTAGTCTTTTTGTTCGGATATATTTTCCCATTCTTCGAAGATCATTTTCAGAAGGGCCATTATCTCTTCTGCGCTTTTTTCTCTTTCAATGAGATTGAGGAGCATGAAGCGATAGTTTATAGAGAGAACATCCTCACGAAATGACAATTCCTCTTTGAAGGAAATTTCTTTCAGGAGGGTCGCCAGTGTGTTGCGGTAGATCTCTGAGATCATCGGGCTTGAACTATCGGATAACAGCTCTTCCATTTTATCTGTGATTTTCGGATTGGAACGGAGAGGTTCACTTTTTCTGAATATATTTGCCATGAAATGAGATACACCATCTTGTTTGTCTTTCTTAGTGAGCGTCGAAAAAATATTGAAATTTAGAGAATCAAAATTCTCATCTGTTAATATTTCCTCCCATATCGTTGATGCGAGATCTTTTTCCTTAAAATTTTGGGCAATCTTTTTCAGTTTGCCAGTCTCAGGATCTGCAAGAATTTTTCTATGTCTCATGATCGTGCGCACAAACTCCTTTGCGCAATCTTGAAACTTTTCTGGTTCTAATTTCTCTAAATATCTAAAAAACTCGGACATGGCTTCAACCACATCGTCTGATTCGGTTATCTCTTCCAGTTCAAATGCTTTTATTACCTTCTCAAAAGTGTCGGCCAATTCAAGGATTTTCTGATCATCTTTGGTTTGCAATGCTTCTTGAAGAAGTGCAAGCCAGATCTCCTTTATTTCCTCGCCCGTGCCTTTAAGCAATTCAGAGTAATCAAGTTCCTCAAAATTGAGATGTTGGATCTCCTCTTTTTCCAATATCTTGTTGGGTCCACCGTTTTTGATCACATCCTTTGGAGAAATTGAGAGTCTGGTTATAAAATAGACAAGTTCGTCGGCAGTTATACCTTCTTGGATTTCTATGCTTTTTAATTTGCGGAAGTGAAATATTTTTGCGAGTTCAAGGAACAATTGTCCTTTTTCCCAGAATCTGCCATCCATATATAAAGATTGGGACGTGAAGCCAAGGGTTATAGGAATAAAAAATTTAAAAAGCATCTCAATTCTTTGCTCGAGTCTTTCTATGGAATTTGAAAATGCTGGATGATCAGCTCCGTAGATAGAAGCATTTTTGAATGAGGTTTTTAGGGTATTCAAAAAATCTTTAAGTGTTTCCTCTTTATTCATGCACAAAATCCTAGAGTAATTTCTTTAATTTTGTACTTTTACAAGAGTTTTTGCAGTTAGTTCTGTGCTTGATTTGTAGTTTTATAAACCCCACTTTTAAGCGCATTAGCTTTGGTGAAAAATGCTGACTATTTGATTCTAATTCTTACTTTTTATATTCTATTATAATAACCAAAAAGACACAAGAACAAAATAAGGGACAATCCGCTGTTCTGTCGCTGTAATCGGTTGACTCTTTAGTTATTAATTGATAATCTTTCTTCAGCCTTATAAGGGGAAAAAAATGACAACTCTTTGCCCTAAATGTCACTCCGATAATCCGGAGTCATCACGATTCTGTGCGGATTGTGGGACACAGTTGGGTGTTACTGAGGAAAAGCCCATTGAACCCATAAAGCCAATAGAGCATACGGAAACTCTCCAATCTCCCAGGGAAGAACTGACCACAGGATCAACTTTTGCCGGGCGATACCGAATTATTGAAGAGCTGGGCAAAGGGGGGATGGGCAAGGTCTATAAGGCCGATGATATCGAGCTAAAAGAAAAAGTTGCGCTTAAACTTATAAAATCCGAGATCTCCTCTGATAAAAACACGGTTGAACGATTCCAGAATGAGTTGAAATTCGCCCGGAAAATCGTCCACAAGAATGTCGGCAGGATGTACGACCTCGGGAAAGAAAAGGGTAACTATTACATCACGATGGAGTATGTCGAAGGCCAGGATCTAAAAGGATTGATTCGGCAATCTGGCCAATTGGCGATCGGAACCACAATATCAATAGCCAAGCAGATTTGCGAAGGCTTAGTGGAAGCTCATAGGCTTGGAGTCATGCACCGGGATTTAAAACCTAGCAACATCATGATCGATAAGGATGGCCAGGCCCGGATCATGGATTTTGGGATTGCCCGGTCTTTGAGAGGAAAGGGGATAACCGGTGCCGGTGTGATAATTGGGACTCCTGAATATATGTCCCCGGAGCAGGTGGAGGGGAAGGATGTCGACCAGCGCTCGGACATCTACTCATTGGGTACGATTCTGTTTGAAATGGTGACAGGAAGAGTGCCTTTTGAAGGCGACACACCTTTTACTGTAGGTGTTAAACATAAAAGCGAAGTTCCTGTAGATCCCAGAGAAATAAACGCACAGGTTCCTGAGGATCTGAGCCGTATCATACTGAAATGCCTCGAGAAGGATAAGGAAACAAGGTACCAAAGTGCAGGTGAAGTACGCTCGGAACTCGTAAGGATTTCAGAGGGATTACCCACGACAGAAAAGTTCGTCCCCTCAAAAAAAACCTCGACCTCCAAAGAGATCACGGTAACGCTTAGTAAGAAGAATATTCTAATCCCAGCACTAGCGGTGCTTGTTCTAGCTGTCATCGCAGTAACAATTTTCCAATTTCTTCCAAAAAAAGCTCCCGTAGAACACTCTGTGGCTGTCATTACTTTCGAAAATCAGACGGGCGAACAATCCTATGACTATCTCCAGAAGGCCATTCCCAATTTGCTCATCACGAGCCTTGAGCAATCGAACAATATCCGTGTTGTCACATGGGAGAGGATGCACGACCTGCTTGATCAAATGGGCAAAGGAGATGTTGAGGTCATCGATGGTGATCTGGGCTTCGAGTTGTGCCGGCAGAACGGCATCGAGGCAATTGTACTCGGAAGCTTTGTCAAGGCGGGCGAGATGTTCGCCACGGATGCCAAGGTCTTGGATGTGACCACAAAAAACCTCCTCAAAAGTACAAGTTCTCGAGGAAAAGGGATCGACAGTATTCTCGAGAGACAAATCGACGAGTTGAGCCGGGAGATTTCCAAAGGCATAGGATTGCCTTCTCGCACGGTTGATGCCGTAAAAACACGGATTGCCGATGTCACAACAACATCCATGGAGGCCTATGATTATTACTTAAAAGGAAGAGAGTCCCACGAAAAATTCTATAATGAAGAGGCGAAGCAGTATCTCGAAAAAGCCGTGGAACTCGATCCTCAGTTTGCTGTTGCCTATCTCTATCTCAGTCATGTCTATGCCGAGCTGCAGCGCCGTGGAGATGAAAGAATAGAACTTGTGAGAAAGGCCAAGGAGTTTTCTGAGAAAGCCACTGAAAAAGAAAAGCTTTACATCCTCGCCCAGTATGCATCAACCATAGAAGGAGATTCTAAAAAACAAACCCGAATTTACAAAGAGCTGATAGAAAAATACCCTAATGAGAAAGATGCTCACTTTGAATTGGGTTCTATTTATCAGAACAGAGGTAAGTTCACGAATGCCATAGAAGAGTACCAAAAAGCCCTGGAATTAGCTCCCACCGATGGATATATCCTGAATCAACTCGGTTATGCATATTCGGATATGGGTGTTTATGAAAAAGCAGTTGAATATTTCCAGAAGTATGCGACACTCTTTCCTGAAGAAGCTAATCCTGTAGACTCCATGGCGGAGCAGTATTTCCGAATGGGGCGTCTAGATGAGGCCATCGCAAATTATAAAAAGGCATTGGAGATCAAGCCTGATTTTGGTGTGGGATTCCGTGTTTCCTATATCTATGCCTTAAAAGAAGACTATGCTGAATCCATGGTATGGCTCGATCATGATTTCAACAAAGTGCCAAGTCCCGGAGTGAAAGCAGAGGTTTTTTTATGGCAAGGAATTTATAACTTCCTGCTGGGAAAGAAAGAGAGCGCTAACCAGAGTTTAAATGAGGCAGAGAAATGGGCTGAGGAAACGGACGATTGGCCAAGAAAAATGTCGCTCGATTTAATAAAAGGATGGTGGCATTACGAGTTGAATGAGCTGGATCTAAGCAATGAGTATCTTCAAAAAGCATGGGATTTGCTTTTTTCAGTCTGGCCCGATTCTAAAGGCTTTCGGGCAGCCTATGATTTTTGTATCGGGCTTTTAGAAGTTAAGCAGGGGAAAATTGAATCAGCAAAAACAAGGTTGGATGAGATACAATCCCTTTTACCTGAACTAAGTCCGGCTTTGAAAAAATCCAGAGCCTTTGCGAGTGCAATTCTTGAGGCGGAGATATTGATGGCCGAAGGCTCACCGGGAAAAGCTATCGAGATCATTGAAAATGCGACACCCTTGGACATCCCTAACCTTCAAACGGATACCATCGGTCCTTATAATATGCCGTTTATGTGGAATTTTCTGGCGCGTGCTTACTACCAGAGTGGGTATTTGGACGGAGCGATCGCCGAATATGAGAGGTTAATCACATTTAATCCGGAGAGTCGAAACAGGCGCCTGATCCATCCGAAGTATCATTTGGAGTTGGCTAAACTGTATGAAGAAAAAGGTCAGTCCTCTAAGGCTATCGAGCAGTATGAGAGGTTTCTCGAGCTTTGGAAAGACGCAGATTCGGGATTGGCAGAGTTGGAGGATGCTCAAAAGAGACTCGCTAGTCTCAGAGGCGAATAGTCTACTAGGATTTGAGTGGAATTGATTCGCCCTCGTAAATTGATTCGCTCATAAATATAAGAAACATCAACATAGAAAAAGGAGGAGGGAATGTCTTTTCGGTGGGAAAAACTCTTTTGCCTTGTTGTAGTATTTCTGTGTCTTTTTTCTTTCTCTTCATCTTTCGCCCAGGAGTTTGATAAGGTAGAGATCGAAACCGAGAAAGCCGGGGATGGAGTATACGTACTGTTTGGTGATGGCGGAAACATCGGCGTCTGTATCGGTGAGGATGGCGCTCTTTTGGTCGACAGCCAGTTTGCCGAGCTGAACGAGAAAGTTACAGCCGCAATTGCAGCGATCAAGGACGTGCCGGTTCGATATGTTCTTAACACAAACTGGCACTACGATCATGTTAGTGGCAACAAATCCTTGGCCGAAGGGGGTGCGATTATCATTGCTCAGATTGATACACGAAAACGTATGATAACCGAGCAATACCATCCTATGTTCGATACTAAAGTTCCCCCTTATCCTGAAGCCGCACTCCCCACGATGACTTTCGCCAAATCCATAACACTCCATTTTAATGGCGGCGACATCCATGCGCTTCACATCAAAAATGCACACTCTGATTCAGATATCGTCATTCATTTTAAGAATGCGAATGTGATTCATGCAGGAGACATCGTTTTTTCCGGTGGATTTCCTTTTATCGATATTCCTCATGGCGGCTCTGTGAACGGCATGATTAAAGCCGTTGATCAATTGCTCGAGATGGTTGATGAGGAGACAAAAATAATCCCTGGCCATGGCCCACTGACAGATCGGAAGGGATTGAAGGAATATCGGGATATGATGATCACTGTTCGAGATCGTATCAAAAAAAAGATGGACAAAGGAAAAACACTCGAAGAAATCCTCGCATCCAATCCTACAGAAGGATTCGAAAAGATGGGGATAGGAGTTCCCGCTGAGATGTTTGTAACGATCATCTACAGTGAACTTTCTCAAGAATGAGGTGAATTGTAGTTAGGATTTATGCAATTGTGTTCTGTTACGGGATAAATTGCACTCCTGTAAGCATTCCTTTGTTGGTTTTTTTCTGCCAAATAACTTTGGCGATTGACTCGATGGTCTTGGGAGTTGGGGATTGAAGCTCGTACTTCACCTCAAGAATCGTGCCAGGAGTAAATTCCTTGTTCAGGAGAAGACACAATCCACCTTCGCTGATATCCTGAATAATACCCTCTTCTCCTGACGGTACGAGTTCCCGAAAAGTCATTTTTTTGAATACTGCCATCCGGGGATATATTCGTTTTTCTTCTCCCCCAGGATTGTTAGGAAGATCGTCTGTCATCTTACCCCCTTTTTTGTATTTAGATAATAGGATAGACGCAAATTTTATCCTATCATAATTTTACATTTTGGAGAAGCCTGAAAATATCTCTCTAAAAAAAGGTGACAGTGCCCTTTATTGATTATTCTGGGGATATTGGGTGGTGGCGACAGCGGCGATGCTTTCTCTGTTGTCGTCGGTTACTGCGGTTATCGCATAATAATATTTCTGATCGGCCTCTTGCACGGGATGCCAGTATTCATACGTCCCTGCATCCACTTCATCGAGAAGAAACCAATCGTTATTTGTGAGATTAAAAATACTGTGGGCTAATTGATAGATTCTGTAACGCGTCACGTTCACTGTCCCGTTTCTGGGATTGGGCTGCCAACTCAGATTGTTTATGTACTCAATCTGCGTGAGACTGCGGTTTTCGTGCTTATTTGCGCGTGCTTCAAGAGGATAATACGGGGGTTCTCCAAGAGATGAATAAATGGGGAACAGGAGGTGGTGAACCATCCATTTAAATATATAATCGGCGTGTAATCCAGCATCCAGCCTAACGGGATTAGGGAGGGCGATCGTAACGACGACCATATCGAGTTCTGGAATATTCAGGATGAACTGGCCGCCGTATCCCCATGCGAAATAGCAGTTATAGCCGAAGATATTGTACAACCTCCATAGATATCCGTAGCCGAATTGGTCAGCCGGGATATGGAAGCGGATGGAGTCCCTTACCCACTGCTCGGACAGGATCTGCCTGCCATCGATAGATCCATTGTGGAGATAGAGATCTCCGAACCGGGCCAGGTCCCGAGGGGCAAAATACATCCTGAACCCTCCAGTGTAATACCCCTGTGGATCTTGCTCCCAATCTCGGACTGAGATATTCAGGAGTTCAAATAGATATCTGTCCGCGAAGTCCTTGGTGCTCATTCCCGTTGCTCGAGTGATGATGACAGATAATAGATGTGTGTCTGCATTGGAGTAATGGTACTCTTCTCCGGGATTGTAATTCAGAGGATGGCTGAAGATGAATTCTATCCAGTTGGGGCTGGCCAACATTTCGAGTTCATAGGGATTTCTAAAACCAGGGAATGATTCGTTTGGGGGGAGACCCGCAGTCATTGTCAGCAGCTGTCCGACGGTGATCTCGAAAAATCTTGGATCCACGACTGTTTCTGTGTAGTCGGGGAAAAAATCCATGATCCTCTGGTGGATGCTCCGGATATACCCTCTGTCTATGGCGATACCGACTAGTGCGGAAAGGATACTCTTGGAGACTGAATGAATAGCTTGCGAATCCTCTTGAGTGTAGAAATGAAAATAACGTTCCCCGATGAGATATCCGTTTCTGGCTACGAGAACGCTGTAAAGATAGGGCATGTGTTCTGCGATATGGATAGCAAACTCAAAGATTTCGGAGTCTAATCCTTGTGCTTCGGGAGTGGAGATCGGCCAAGGGTAAGGGGGTTGTATTTCGGTCCTCGTTCTCTCGATAGGCCTAAGCGCGGATGGGGGATTGAATTTGAACGGGTTTTTCCTTTCTTGTGAAATCCCGGTTAATCCTAGGATAATGAGCAAAAAGAGAATAGGCGGCCGTTTTGGGAATTTGTTAGCATACATCTCTTTCTTATGGTGTGTTCTTTTCTGAATCTCTGTTTTGTGATTCTCGGTGCTCAGATTTAGTCTTGAGGATAGCATAATAATTTCACTCAAATCCAATAAGTTCACTTAAAACCTGTAAGCGATTCCAATCCTCAATTGAAACCCGGACAGATCAAGATTAAAATCGCGATGTTTGCCGATGGTTCCTCCCCAGTCATTGCTTGGATATTCGTACGTCAATTCTCCCCAATCCCTGGATGATGTGTATTGTTTGATCCCCCATTCTCCCTCCCATGTTCTCTCCAGGAATGCGATACGTTCAATGCCAGGACCGGAAAGGTTTTTGATCTTTTGATAGGCATAGCTGCCTTCTAAAAAAGGAGCAAACTTTCCGATGGTTATGGATATTCTCAGTCCTCCCTCCAGGGCAAATCCGGTTCCTTCCCCGACCTCTTCGAGATACATATTGGAGGATCTATTGATAAGATTTCTCTCGTCGGAATACCATTCTTCAGTGTTGTCATATCCTTGGGTGCATCTGCCAAATAAAGGGCCACCTTCGAGGAAGCCACCCGCTGATAGCTGCCCCTTAAGAGGCGTTTGGAAATGAAATCCGATTGAAGGGATATATCCGCGGACAGAAAGCAAAAAAGGATCATAAACGATCCTGTATTGATACTCTCCGTAGTTGTAGGGAAAAGCCTATGTGCTAGAAACTTCACGGTTGTGTTCTCTCGACAATCGTTTAAATCCCAATGAAATTCCGAAAAGATCGCTGATTGTGAACTTGAGCCGAATGCCCCTGAAAAGAGCGGTTTTAATGCTGGGGATATTTCCGCTTTCTATCTTTGTGTATAAAAAATCCCCAATCCATGTTTTCTCATTTTCAGAGATTCCCTAAAGCTTTAAGAAACTTATCAAATATCCGGCATCTCCTTTTTTAGAGCATCTTTAATAATTACACAGTCCTCTTTATTAAAGGAACTTTACATGAAATCACATATTTTCTGTTGTTATTAGCAAAAATGGTTAAGTGCAAAAATTGTGCCATTTTGTGAGAAAAAAGACACAATATGATGTTAAGGTGTTGCAGATTTTTCGAGTAGGACGAAGAATCTTTACGGCATGGTGAGTTGTGTGTGTGCGAGAAGGAGTTTGCCCTGAATTGGGACATTGTAGGGGCAAGCTGTTTCGCAGTGGCCGCTACAGGTGCTGCAGGCGTCAGCTTTCACTCCGGGAATTTTGGCATACTTGAGCATGGCTTCTTTCTCGCGGCCCTGGGCTATAAAATAGTGGTGATAACGCATGATGGTGTTGACCGGAACACCGTGAGGGCACTGGGGTTCGCATTTGCCGCAGGCGTGGCGGCAGTAGAGTTCTCCGCAGCCTTGTCTATAGGCATCCAGCTTTGCTTGGTCGGGCTTGGTTAGCTTAGTCCCTGAGAGATGGAGAAAACCTTCTAAATCTTCATATGTCCTCGCTAAACAACAAACAGTGCTGACGTCCGGATTGCCCAGAACAAACTTCACAGCTGCCGCTTTGATCTCATTTGGGTCCTGGAGGTTATATTTTTTGAGGAATCCTTGGGCTCGTTTTAACTTGTCTTCGTATCGCTTCACTCCTTCGAAATAGAGTGGGTCGATCTCTTTGCCTTCTTTTTCCATTCGTTCGATGCTAGATTTCATGGAGTGATAGAGAGCCACGGGAGTAGTTTTCATCAAAGCTGTGCCAATATTTTTTTTGCGGGCTGCTTTTAACACTTCCTCAGCCTGATCCATCTGGAGGAAATTATAGGCCAGGAGGAACACATCAAAACGGCCGTCCTCAACGGCAGCCAAAAGCACCTTCTCCATAGTTTCTTCTGGATCTTGGAACCAGAAAGATCCGTGGTTGGACACACCCACATGATGGATACTCCCTTCGGCTTTGAGTTCGTCCATAGCGGCATGAAATCCTTCGGTGCTCAAGGACTCGACCGTTTCGGCACTATGCATCATTAGGCAATCGACATATTCCATATCGAGTTCTTCTATACACTTGCGCGCACGTTTGAGAAATCCCTCTTTGGATTTGTCCTCTGTGACGATCAGTTTTGTACTGATGAAGACCGATTTGCGGTCGCGGTCCTTCATCACATTGGCCACGATTTTATGATGGCCCGGGTATTCCTCTGCAGTATCTATGTAATTCACTCCGGCATCGAGAGCAGCGCTGAGTACTCCCTCGTCCATGATGGAACCTGCCCCGATGTCGGAAACCTTAAATCCTGTTCGTCCCAGAGTGCGATACTCTTTGACCTTCAAAGGCTCATCTTCCTTTTCTGTAGGGGTTTGAGCCCAACCACTACCTGCTGCAATGCCTGCTCCGATTACACCGGCAGCAGATTTCTTCATGAAAGACCTTCGGCCAAGGCGGGATTTTCGATTCATTGTTCCTCCTTAAATTTTTAACTCCCTATTCTAATTCCTGCATTTCATTTTGTCTTGCACTAAATTAAAAAAAGGGGACAGGCTACTTTTTTAATTACCCCTGTAAAAAGTAGCCTGTCCCCTTTTTATTTCTTTTTTATTTATGGATAGCGACCCAGATCTCGGTCTGCAATCGGCTGGGGATTGTATCAGGGTCGCCGATGTTCAGGAAAACTGCCACAACCGGGCCTGCTATAGCATAACCGTTCTCTTCCACCCATAAGAACATCTCATCGACGGCTTCACCGATCGACGAAGCAGGGCCCGTATAGGACGCCGAAGCGACATCGGTAAATTCCCATAATCCTTTTATCAAGGGAGGCTGGGGATACACATGAGCTGTAACAGGGAAGCTCACTTCCCAATCCAGTGTGATGTCTTCCCCTTCCTTGGGGATTTTGTGCATAATGGCAAACATATTACCTGCCGGGGCAATGTTCTGGCGGCCGAGGCTGCTCATCAGGATGGCAACAGCTGACTCGAAATCAGATAATGGCCCTTGGTGCCGGACACTGACATAAGAAAAGGGAGTGATTTCCTTAAGTGTGACTCTATTTATTTGGCCCGCTGCAGTAGAATGACTAGCTGATAACATTATGGTGGGTAATATCAAGAAAATCATCAAAGTGAAGATCGTTCTTTTCACAGCTCCCTCCTTGTATCCAAGTTTATGGGTTAATGTTTAAGGTTTCAAGCATTAATATTTTATATCTTTTGTCGTACATCTTCAACAGATCATGATCCATCGTTTTTTCGAAACATATACAAAGCTTCTCTATCTTTTAGTCGTCTGGGAACGGGTAATTCAGTTTAAGACAGGAAATAGAGAGGGGTCATTTCCCGAATGACCTGCTGCTTTCAAAATGAAATGCTACACAAGATCCCTATGATACCGCGAGTACAGAGTGATGACGGGATTGTGGCCGGTCAGCCTATCTTTGACGATGAGTGTTGTGACAGGAGCTTCGGAATATTTGGAAAACAGCATGTCATGCCCTACACACAGGCCAACCAAGACATTAAATGTTGTCTTTGCTCTGTTGAGAAGTTCCGCCTGCATCAAGGGATTGCAGGAGGCCTCGTAATTTTCAGGAGACCGGATCTTATATTCCTCAGGCAGCCCAGCTTCTGTTTTGTCGATTGCACCGCAACTGCACATCGCCGAGACCACTTCTAATCCGTGACTTTCGAGAATTTTGTTGGCCCGGCTTGCTTCGTCGTGAAGGCCACTGCAAAAAGCCAGTCCGATTTTCTGTGCACCGATCTTTTTTGCGAATTCTGCGATTTCCTTGATTCGGGGCCGAAGCGGAACAATGCGCCCTTCCTCTCTCGCCGCTTTTGCATCGTAACATTCCTTCTCAAGCAGCGCTGAACTTTGAAAAAAATTCACTAGCTCTTCGGATTGGTATTTTGCCTTCACATCCTCGATCAATTCTCTGAAGTTCTTTGTCGGGCAGTATGAAGGTAGCAGATCTTCGTCCGTTACACCCTGGAGACAAAGTTTGGTTTTGCAGGTCGCACATTTTGGTTCTGTCATATGTTTTCCTTTTTAACGATATTCCCTTAAAAATTCATTCTTATTTTATTTTTATACAAAGAAACATTCCTCTTTCGGTCTGTTCAAGGAGCAAATCTTACACTATCGTCGAATCCGGGCGTACGGAACGGTCCGTTCGGGGAACGGACCCTACATCTCACTGTGTTCTATTTTTTACATATTTATCAAACCATTCGATCTGTTCAGCTAAAACATGCAGGATAGATTCTTTTGCCCTGTATCCGTGGCTTTCATGCGGGAGAAAGACCAACCGAACGGTTGCCCCATGGCCCTTGAGTGCGTGGAAGAGCCTCCGGGATTGGATCGGAAAGGTCCCCGAGTTGTTGTCGATCTCACCGTGGATGAGAAGAATAGGCTCGTTGATCTTATGCGCATGCATGAATGGGGATACTTTGAAATAGATCTCTGGGGCTTCCCAGAGGGTTCGCCTCTCATTCTGGAATCCAAATGGTGTCAACGTCCTGTTATAGGCACCACTCCGTGCAACACCTGTTGCAAACAGGTCGCAGTGTGCAAGCAGGTTTGCCGTCATAAATGCACCATAACTGTGCCCTCCGACACCCACGCGTTTGGGATCGACATATCCCATGGAATCCACCTTTTCAATGGCGGCTTTGGCACTTCCAACGAGCTGCTCGACAAATGTGTCGTTCATGGTTTTGGGATCGCCGACGATGGGCATTTGAGCGCCGTCCAAAACAACATATCCTTGAGTGAGGAAAAAAAGTTGGGATGTTCCTCTAAAAAATGTGAATCTGTTCGGTGAGGCCCGGACCTGTCCCGCCACTTTGGCATCGGTGAATTCCCGCGGATAAGCCCAAACAACAAGCGGCCGTTTTTCTCCTTCCTTATAATCCGGAGGAAGATAAAGTGTTCCGGAAAGAGCGACTCCGTCATCTCTTTCATACTTAACGAGCTGCTTTTTCAATCCTGTCATCTGGGGAGCTGGATCTTTGTAATCTGTGAGCGCCTCTCTCTTCTTGTTCTTGAGTGTGAACACATAATAATTTGGAGGTTCAGTTTTGGATTCATAACTTGTGATGATATTTTTTCGAGATTTTCCGACAAAATCGATGAATGTTTCGTAGCTGTTTTCACTGCACTGGAACATCCTTTCTTTTTTCATAGTTTTAAGATTGAGTTTATCCAAAAAAGGCATATCCCCCTGGGGGGAGGCACCGTTTCCATCGAGATAAATCCAATCATTTTCCTTAATAATGAGGTATTCACCTTTTGGCGTGACTGTGAAAACAGGATAACCTGGGTCGTTGTAACTATCATGTATGCTGAGGTCTACGATCTTTTTATGGGTTTTCTTGAGATCATCGACGTTGATATAGTAAGTCGTCCTCCATCGCTTTTTCCAGTCGTATTCTGTGAGGAGGGCCTCACCCAACGTTTCCATCCAGGCAATTCCATTATAGCGGTATTGAGTTTTAAGCACTTCCTTGGGATCGTCTTTGAAGGGGAAGGAAAGGGTCATGGCCTTATCCCGGTGGGGGACATCTTTGTCGGGATTTCCCTCGTCCAGGGCCTCGACCCAGATCAGAGTGGCTGGATGTAGCGCTCGCCACTCCATACTCCGCGGGCCCTTAGGAACGCCGCGCATGGGGACATCATCGGCTAGCAGAATATCGGCTACCAAATGGACAAGCTCCCCGTTCATATCCCATACTTCTTTTGAGTGGGTGAAATAGAAGTAAGGCACACCATAGGAGTAGGGTTTCTTGATCCTATGGATGAGGATGTGTTTTCCATCAGGTGCGGGATCCGGGCCCATGTAGATTCCGGGCTCTCCAAACATCTGGGAGTCCCCGGCTTGTGCATTGATTTTTACGAGTTGCGAGGTCGTATAGTATGTGAAAAGTTTTTCATCGTAAGGATCCTTTAAGAGATCCTGGTAGGTCCAGACCTTTGCAAATTTTCCCTCTGTGACCTGGATGTTTGGGCCTATAGGTACTGCGGGTTTTTCTGGAGCAGGCCCTCGATTTTCAACGATGGTTTGGACGAGGAGATGTTGGTTGTCTGGAAGCCAAGTAAATCCGGAGCTTACAGTGGCATTTACGACTGGGCCGGTGAGGGCTTTGGCTTTTCCTGTGGCGCGGTCTGTTACCCAGAGCTCAACGCCGTTCTCAAGGTATCTGGTGAACGCGATCCATTTCCCATCAAAAGACCAGCGGGGAAAGCCGAGTTTAATTCCTTCTGGAAGAGCAACCGTTGTTTCTATGCCATCTTTTATTCTCTTGATGATGATGCTTGTGTAAAACATCGTCTGCTGCCGGCTGTTATTAAGTGGTGTTATTCGTGTGCCCGCCAGTCTGAGCAGAGGCTGCGACATGTAGGCGATCGATGGCATGGTCTCATAGGTAAGAAGCATAATGTATTCTCCACATGGACTCATCGATGCGCGTGGTGATGGCGCGGCTGTCAATATGTCGACTACCTCTTTGGGTGGAAGCTTATAGGGCTCCTGCGCAAACAAGGCAGATGCAAAAAGCAAAATAAAGACGAAAAAAAGCAAGATTGTTTTTCTCATGACACCCCTCCAATATTCATTTTCTAACCGAAAGCAAAAAAAATCCATTTTCATTTAATGAGAAACTATACTCTATATCACAGCGCAAACGAAGGGTCAATCGTAATGAGATAACAAAAACTCTTGGTTTGCCCGTGAGGTCATTTTAAATTAAGAT
>CAZXJE010000032.1:9253-18257 GCA_964640835.1 uncultured Eubacteriales bacterium | reverse complement strand
AGTAAAAGTTAGTCAGCAGTCTCTAAAATTTTACCGTAAGGATGTAATCTACAAGCTTGTCGTAGTGCCCGGCAAACTTCTCTACCCTATCCATGATGAGTCTATGACCGAATAATTTGAGTTCAATGGCTGATGTATAGATGTAATTCACGACTGCGCGCGCATGGACTCCCTTTAGGGGTTCGATGAATTTGTAAAGAGCGAGGGCTTCCTCTTTAAACTCAGGGATGTAGATATCAGAAGGGGAGATGAATGTCTTCAGTTTTATCGCAGGAAAGATGAGATTCCTGGCCACAAATGTCTGTCTAATGACGTCCTTTGTCTCCTCCACTTCATCCTCTCCGTAAATTCCTGTATCTCTTGAAGGAATGGGAAGATAGGCACCCAGCTCATCGAACACCTCTTTCTTCTTCCATTTGCCATAGATCCACCCCACATACGGAATGAGTATTCCGCTCTGCAGAAACTTTGAGAACTTTTCTTGCAGTTTGGATCCGAAAAAGGAGGCCTGATAGTTATCACGCTGTTTATTTCTTTGGTCCTCCAGAAAATGGCGGAGTCCATACATGAATGACCCCATCATGACAGGCAACTGTGTTAAATCCAGAAAGGAGATCGGATCCACCCGCATACCATTTTCTTCTTTCCCTTCACAGACTCTATATATTTGATTTTTTTCTCGAAGTATTTTTTTACAATATGATTGAATATGGTTCCGTTCCTTCATGGGCAAATTGCGGATGATGAATAGCAGGTCGATATCATCCTCCTCCAGGGGAATGCCCCTCAACCAGCTGCCGCGTAAATTAATGGACACAAAGTTTTGACCGTATTCCTTCTGGAATTTTGTGCCGGCCTCCATCAAAGTTTCTTCGAGATGTACAAAAAGGCCATTCTTTCTGTACGGGTTTTCCGGATCAAAAAAAGGAAACCGGAAATGTGTGCTCGATTCCAAATAAAACCGCATTTTTTTTTCGGTGACTTTTTTGTTTAAATGAAGTTTGTACATTGAGACACACCGGCTCGATACGATTTTAGTCTTATTTTCTTGTGTTTTCAACATTGAAAAAATGCTCGCGTGTGTGTACATTGATTGTGCTCGATAATATGTAAAAAACGATGATTATCTATACAGATGACAGAGATTATGCGGAACAAATTCTTCCGGGTTTGGAACCGTGGACGTCCCAGGACAGGAGTGATGTAGACCCGAATATTCAACATTTGAAAAAAAGATTGTTTCCTACTGGGATCCTGCATACTAGAGCGAGCGATAAACATGGAAGATGGACCCTTGCACTCGTGGTCAAACACGCTTCATCATCTCATTTTGATCATTTGGTCGCGTTGAGCCAGAAGGATGTTAGATTGCCCGATGGAACTTTATGCCTGGCCGGATCGGGTTTCAATTTCCATGGGCAGAGGAAACGGCCCTGGTCAGCTCTCGAGGGAAACATACACTTGGCGATCTACCTCTCTCCTCATAGGAGCATTAAAAATTTTCATTCAGGATTTCCCATCCTGGCAGCTGTCTCTCTCATCGACACTTTAGATGCGTTTAAGTCCCTCAAAGACCGGGCGAAAATTAAATGGGTTAACGATATCCTCATCGATGGAGCAAAAGTCGCAGGTTTTCTGGTCCACACACAAAGCGTAGAGGATACAGTTCTTTCGGCCATATTGGGCATCGGGCTGAATGTGGAAAAAACACCCAATATTCAGTCTGATCCTTTCGTTCCCAAGGTGGCCTCCTTGAGAAATTTTGTTAAGGAAGAATTTGCGCTGAATCAAGAAAAAGTCCTTGGCCAGCTTCTCCACTCCTTGGAAAAAAATTATGATCTTTTGCTCAACGGCCAGTATTATATGCTCCTCGAGTCTTATAGAAAGCGTTCGCTTGTGATAGGCCATCAAGTGAAGATCGTATCCGACAATCCGAGCAAAAAATCCCGAGAAATCGCCTCAGGGACAGTCGTCGGGATCGGTGAAAATCTCGAGCTGATCTTGAAAGGCCACCATAAACCCGTGACATCCGGAAGATTGATCATTGCCTGATTTTGACTTGCAAAGGAAATGCAGTGCTTAAATGATTATTCTGAAAAAACTATGTAACATTCTGATATTGCGTTTGTTATGAATAGTATCGACATTTTTTATGAATAATTCAGGATAAATAATATTGGGAGTTCAGAAGGAATAACTTGAATCCTTGACAGGAGGATCAGACAGTTTTATACTAGCTATCTTCACTACAGGGAAAGTGATAGGCACCTTTACTTCACAAACCAATATGGTCTTTTTTGCCTCGCTTTCGGTTAGCAAATCGTCCCCACCTATCCTCGAAGGAGTTTGCCCATGGAAACGACTGAATTATACATGATTTGTGGGATAGCATTCCTCGTCGTTTTTATTATTCTTGTGCTCTTAGCTTTTCTGATGCGGATCGTAATGCACATATTTCCAGAGAAAGTTGCGGAAATCGGTCCGGCCATGATCGCTGCCGTAGCAGCCACCGTCCAGGCCATCTTTCCCGGGACGAAAATGACAAAGCTTGAGGAGAAAAAATGATATTTACAGAAAAAGCAAAAACAATCCGTGTTATGTTTATGCCTTTTCGTGAGGGACTTCAAAGCTCTTTTGGGGGGAAAGTGCGATTGAATGATATTCTCCCTGCCATAAAAGCATCGGCCGAAGCGGGCATTCGCCATTTTGAATTTGGCGGAGGGGCTTGCTACCAGGCTCCGCATTGCTATCTCGGTGAAGATCCCTTCGACGATATGAAGACCATACGCGAGACTGTGGGCCCCGATGTGAATCTTCAGATCCTCACACATTCTATTTCAGGAGTTACACTGACCACCCAATCCCCCGAGGGATTAGAGCTACAGGCTAAATTGATGAAGGAGAACGGGACGACATGGAACCGGAATTTTGACTACATGAATGACGCACGAAACCTCATAAATACTGGGCGGCCGATAGTCAAGTCAGGCATGCATCACCAAGTTTGCATCGCCCTTATGGGCCTTCCATTCTATTTGGATAAGGTGCATACTGCGGATTTTTATATCAATATAGGTAGAGAGCTCTTAGAGAGCGATCTCCATATCGACAGCATCTGTCTGAAAGATGCCAGTGGCACAACCGATCCCAAAACCATTTATGATACGGTTGTCGGATTAAAGAAGATCATGCCGCCGGAGATGCTCCTGTGGCAGCATACCCATGATACAGCCAGCACAGCAGTTGCATGCTACATGGCAGGAGTAGAAGGAGGCATGGACGGCATCGATCTTTCGGTGCGGCCCATGGCCGGTGGAACTGTCCAGCCGGATGTGCGTTCTATGGCCCACGCTCTTAAAGGCACAGGATACACGCTGGATATCGACCCGGATAAGATGATAGGGATCGAGAACATGCTCAATGAGCTCGTGCAGGAATATGCTTTCAATCATACTATGACTACTCCCAACCCTAGAGTCCTCGGCTTTCCGATGCCTGGCGGAGCGATCGGTCCCAATGTCCATATGATGGCCAAGGCGGGAATCCTGGATAAATATGACGAGGTGCTGTCCGAGTTTCCTGTGGTGGTGAAGGGAGGAGGTGCCTGGACGAGCGTAACACCAGGAAGTCAACAGTACTGGCTGCAGGCATTTAACAATGTCATGTACGGAAGATGGGAAGAGATCGATCCCGGTTATGGAAGGGCAGTCCTTGGCTATTTTGGAAAACCTCCCCTACCCCCAGACCCGGAAGTGATCAAGATCGCATCCAAACAGCTGGAGCTACCAGTCTTCGACAGCGATCCCCTTGAAGCTGCGCCCAAGAATATCGAACCGGCAAAAAAAGCCCTGAAAGAACGAAACCTGCCTGTCTCAGAAAAGAACATTTTTCTTGTTATGGCTGCCATGGTTCTCGGAAAAAAAATGGAACTCAATGAGGGCATCCAGTTTTTGTCCGGAAAGCCGAAAATGGATATTCCCCTAAAAAAGAAAGAAGAGGAAAAGCCAAAAAAAGTCGAGCCTGCAGCGCCACCAGCAGCAGTTGCGCCTATGATCACCGGGCCTGTCACATCTCGATGCACAGTCACAGAAAATAATGTCTCTCGGGAGTTTACGGTCACAGTCGAGCTCCTCACATCTTCAGGAACTGCACCTTCTCCGAATGGCCCCGCATTTGAACAACCTGTAGAAGCAATGGTACCGAGCGGGATACCGGTCCACTCTACGTTTGCCGGCTCAGTTGAAGTCAGTGAGATACTCGTTAAGATTGGGGATAAAGTCAAAGAAGGACAGGTCGTTGCAAAGGTCGAGGCTATGAAAGCCCAGCATGATATCGTGGCTCCTGCAGGTGGCACGGTTTCTGCGATCCATGTCGAATTGGGGGATGAAGTCGATTCGTCCAAACCCATTCTCACTATCACATAAAGGGTTGCCTATGGATACTGTACTCAAAATCTACCAGCAATCAGGTTTTGCCAATCTTAGCTGGGAAAACTGGGTCATGTTTGCCATTGGCGGGATCCTGATCTATCTGGCCATCGTCAAAAAATATGAACCGCTCCTCTTGATCCCGATCGGTTTCGGGACCATTCTTGCAAATCTTCCCCTGGCTGAAATGGGATCCTATGGTGAAGGTATCATCGCCTTGATCTACAAACAGGGAATCCGGACAGAGCTGCTCCCGCCCCTTATCTTTTTGGGCGTTGGAGTCCTTACAGATTTCCGTCCTCTTCTCGGAAGGCCTCTGACCTTTCTTCTTGGAGCGGCGGCCCAATTGGGCATATTTGCAGCAGCTCTCGGAGCCGCTTATGTTTTGGGCTTCAACTACAAAGAGGCCGCGTCTATTGGTATTATCGGAGGGGCCGACGGTCCAACTTCTATCTTTCTAGCCAGTCAGTTAGCTCCGCATCTTTTGGGTCCTATAGCGATTGCAGCCTACAGTTACATGTCACTGGTCCCGATCATCCAGCCTCCGATCATTCGAATGCTCACATCCAAAAAAGAACGTTCCATAGACATGCCGCAGGCCATCCCCGTTTCTCAGACAGCGGCTATTCTTTTCCCGATAGTGACCGGTATCGTCGCATCCTTGGCGATTCCTTCCAGCGCCCCCCTCATCGGTATGTTGATGTTCGGCAATTTGCTTAGGGAAAGTGGTGTGACCGAACGTCTACGCAAAACAGCGGGTGGTTCGCTGATCGATATCGTTACCATCTTTCTGGGGATTGCCGTTGGTGCTACGATGGATGCTGAACATTTCCTTAGTGTCAGAACCCTCTATATTCTTATTTTGGGTGCAATTGCGTTTTCCTTCAGCACTGCGGGCGGTGTCGTTTTTGCAAAGATCTTGAATGTGTTTCTATCCAAAGATAATAAGATCAATCCCTGTATAGGTGCCGCCGGAGTTTCTGCGGTGCCCATGGCTGCGAGGGTCGTCCAGAATTTTGTCGCAGAACAGACAGAGGGAAAAGTCAATCCTCTTATGCCTGCCATGGGGCCGAATGTTGCAGGTGTAATAGGTTCGGCCATCGCAGCTGGTGTCTTTCTGATGTTCCTAGGTTGAGATTGAAGATCACATTGCATTATTGTGTGTTCCAATTGTGTGGTGGAGAAAACCATTTTTCGCAATCACCAATTGGAACACTTGGAAAGTCAATTTTCACGGAATTGAGAATGCTTCCCCAGTCTACCTCTATTGCCGTCCCTGACTGCTTTCTTAATGATCCGTAGGCTGTTCCGCTTTTTAATAAAACCAAATAATTTGAGCATGGATAATAGTGTGAACTTATTAAAAAAATATATGAGGGGATTTGTAACAAGATATCTTTTATCAAAATAAACTCGATTTCTCACATAATAATACAGTCGATAATCGTCCAAATCCTCCAACAAATGGATCTTAAATAGATTTTTTTTATTTCTAAGGTGCCATGATTTTTCCAGGTCCTCGATCACACTGTCTAGAAGTAGGATAATCCTGCCTCCCTTTTTTGTAATCCTGTAAGAAAAATCCCAATCGTCTGTATAAAGGTAGAAATCCTGGTTCGGATACCCTATTTCATCCAATAATGTCTTGTGGAAAAACATTCCTCCAAATGGAGATGTAGATACAGGGCCATATTTTTTTTTAAAAAGGGCTGCCTCATTTGTTTTCCGAAAATATCTGCTTTTAATTCTTCTTGAAAACTCCTTCGGGAGCTCAAACACATGGAAACCGAGAAAGCTGTTTTTCTTGCCCATGACCAGGTCGGGATTGTTTTTGAATATGACCTCTTTGTATATTTCTCTATCGTCTCTGTAGGACAAGAGCGCAATGCGATGTTCTTTGTCTTCTTCTTCGAGGTTCAGCCAAAAATCGATAAGAGCTTTCAAAGCCTCTTCTTTGGGTCTGTTATCATCACCAAGCAACCAGATAAACTCACAGTCTATACATGTTGATGCGTACTTTAATCCTCTATAATAGCCACCTGCCGATCCTGTATTATCTGAAAGATATATAACTTTTAGCTTCCCGTCCAAAACCTTTTCTTGCTTTTTCAGTTGTTCATGGCTGGATGGGAGAGAGTGATTGTCGACGACAATAATATGAGAAATCTGTTGTTCTACTAGAGCTTCAATGCCTTGTTTGAGATGATGGTACCTGTCTCCATGGGTGACGAAAACAGCACAGACTTTAATTCCATCTTTAATGTTCACTGAGATTCACCTGGCTGATGCGAGTATCTTTTTTGTTTGCGATGTTTCCAATGACTTCTAAGTATTGTTTCAAATGGGCTTGTGTCGACCAATTTTGCAGATAGGCCCTGTACCCACACTCCCCGAGCTCCTGACGGTATGTGGGCTTTTCGACCAGAGTGTCCATCGCATGTAACAGTTCATTTTCGGTTTCATAAAGGACTCCGGCATTGCTTTTTTCGATAACCTCTGGCATCCCTCCCAGTTTTCTCGCTATCACAGGAGTGCGATGCGTAAAGGCCTCGGGAATTACAATGGATTAAATCTCATAACAGAGAGACGGTATTATTAGAGATTATCATCGGTTCAGCTATATTTTCAAACACTCTTTTTTGGATGCAAGCATACTTCAAACCATGAAAAGGTCCGGACACAGAGAAGGATAAATAAATTTCGGAAGGAAATGATGGGGAAAGTTTGATTGTATTTAGAGGCCTTTGCTCATCGCATCCAGGAAATCACCGTTGGTTTTGGTCTTGGACATCTTTTCCATAAGAAGCTCCATGGCCTCTACTTCATTCAGCTGACTGAGAACCTTGCGGAGTACCCATATTCTGTTAAGGTCTTTTTCATCGATCAGCAGTTCTTCTTTTCGCGTCGCGGACCGGTTGATGTCTATTGCAGGAAACAGTCTTTTGTCAACGAGTCGTCTGTCGAGGTTGATTTCCATGTTTCCTGTTCCTTTGAATTCTTCAAAGATGACTTCGTCCATCCGGCTTCCGGTGTCGACCAAGGCTGTAGCGACGATAGTCAGACTGCCGCCTTCCTCGATTTTTCTGGCAGAACCAAAAAACTTTTTTGGCTTGTTCAATGCATTGGCATCGACCCCTCCAGAGAGAACCTTTCCTGAGGGCGGGATTATGGCATTGTGGGCTCTGGCAAGCCTGGTAATGCTGTCAAGCAGTATCGTGACATCTCTTTTAAGCTCAACAAGCCGTTTGGCTTTTTCCAACACGATATTGGCAACCTGAGCGTTGCGGATGGGCGGTTCATCAAAAGTTGAGGCTATGACCTCGCCCATGATGCTTCTTCGGAAGTCCGTCACTTCTTCAGGTCGTTCTGCTACGAGCAGCACGATAAGGAAGACTTCCGGATGATTCTTTTCTATCGATTTCGCTATGGTCTTTAGCAGCGTTGTCTTCCCTGCTCTTGGAGGAGATACGATCAGTCCACGCTGCCCTTTTCCGATGGGAGTGAGCATGTCCATAACTCTGGCACACAAGTTTTTCTGATCACCATCCTCGAGCATGAATTTTTCAAAAGGATACAGAGGCGTGAGGCTGTCGAATTGGATGTTTCTACGGATCCCAAAGACCACTTCGGGATGCAGAAAATTTATGGCTTCGATTTTGATCAAAGCAAAATATTTTTCTCCGTTTTTGGGAGGTCTGACAACTCCGGATATGGTATCGCCCGTTTTAAGTTTGAATTTTCGGATCTGGGAGGGGGAGACATAGATATCATCTTGACTCGGGAGATAGCTGAATTCTGGGGCCCTTAAAAACCCGAAACCGTCCTCCAGGGTTTCCAACACCCCTTCTGAGAAAAGAAGACCATTCTTTTTGGCTTGGGCTTCAAGAATCTTAAAAATGATATCATGCCTGTTAACATCCTTGAGCTCATCCTCTTCCACGCCGAGTTCTCCTGCAACGGAGGTCAGTTTTTTAACATCTTTTTCCTCAAGATCTACTAAATTATACTCTTTCATTTTGCACCTCTTATTTGACTACATTTGTAGACATAAAAAATTAATCAGAAGATATCTATTAATGACCTGGATTCTTTTGGCTAGTGAGTAACAGGAGGTTCCTGCTGGCCCTCCCCTTCTTCATTTTCGGCTGATTCAGAAGTTATGGGGGCCTTCTCTTTTTCGATTTTTTCCAGGTATTTTTCTGTTAAGGCAATCTCAAGAACTTGATCCATGTTTTCCACAAAGTGTATCTTCATATCGTCTCTGACCTTTTTCGGAAGGTCCTTGAGATCTGGTTTATTATCTATGGGCAATACAACCTCTATGATGCCATTACGGTGTGCTGCCAGCAATTTCTCTTTAATTCCACCCACAGGCAAGACCTTGCCTTTCAAAGTGATTTCTCCACTCAAAGCCACCTTTTTCGTGACAGGGATCTCTGTGAGCAGAGAAATGATCGACGTGGCGAGGGTGATTCCTGCAGAAGGCCCCTCCTTGGGAGTGGCTCCCTCCGGGACATGGACGTGGATATCAAAGCTTTTGTGTAACTCCTGTGCGATATCCAGTTCGTACATTTTAC
>CAZXJE010000032.1:3558-9243 GCA_964640835.1 uncultured Eubacteriales bacterium | reverse complement strand
TGCATGATCTCACCCAGTTGGCCCGTCAGTGTGAAATTTCCCTTTCCATGGACCTTCGTCACTTCGAATGTCAACAGTTCTCCTCCGAATTCTGTCCAGGCCATGCCGATGGCGACGCCTACCTCATCCACTTTGTCTATCTCCGACCTTCTGAATCTGGGGATTCCCAAGAACTTCTCGAGACTCCTGGGAGTGACAGTTTCTCTATAAGTATTACCCTTCGTGACCACCTTTTTGACAGTCTTGCGGCAAACCGATGTGATCTCTCTCTCTAAGTTACGTACGCCGGCTTCCTTAGTGTATTCCCGGATGATTTTCCGGAATGCTTTGTCCGTGATCTGGATGTTTTTATTCTTTGACAATCCATGAGCTTCCAACTGTTTGGGATACAAGAATCTTTTAGCGATCTGGAGCTTTTCTTCTTCTGTGTATCCTGGGATACGGATGAGTTCCATCCTGTCCATGAGCGGCTTGGGTATGGGTTCCATCATGTTTGCCGTTACGATAAACATCACTTGAGAAAGATCGTAATCTGTATCGATATAATGATCCAAAAAAGTGTTGTTCTGCTCAGGGTCCAAGACCTCCATTAGCGCCGATGCAGGGTCCCCTCGAAAATCCATGCTCATTTTGTCTACTTCGTCGAGTAAAAAAACCGGATTCTTTGTTCCAGCTCTTTTTATCATTTGGATGATACGTCCTGGATAGGCACCGATATAGGTTCGTCTGTGTCCTCGAATCTCTGCTTCGTCTCTGACACCACCCAGAGATAGACGGACGAATTTTCTCCCGGTAGCCCGGGCGATGGATCGTCCAAGGGAACTCTTCCCCACCCCTGGAGGACCTACAAAACCGAGGATGATGCCCTTGGGATTTTTCACCAATTGCCGGATAGAGAGATATTCCAGGATTCTCTCTTTGACTTTTTCCAATCCATAATGATCTTCATCCAGAATTTTTTCAGCCTCTTTAAGGTTTCGCTTCTCCCTGGATTTTTTGGTCCATGGGAGCGAGATCAGCCAGTCCAAATAATTCCTGCAGACCGTAGCTTCGGCGGACATTGGTGGCAGAGCCTCTAATCGATCGATCTCTTTGTTGGCTTTTTCCTCGGCATCCTTAGGCATGTGGGAGTCTATAACTTTTTTTCGCAGTTCCTCGATCTCATTGGGTTGGTCATCTTTCTTCATGCTTAATCCGGGAGGAAAAACTTTTTGTGAGGGATCTCTGAATGGGATCTTACGGCGTCCCTGTTTTTTATCGTCTTTTCTTAGTCGAGAATGGATCTTAATGATCTCATTCTCCAGTAGAAAATTCAGCCGCCGGATTCTTTCAGAAGCGTTTATGATCTCGAGAAGATTCTGTTTTTCTTCGAGGGGCAAATATAGGTGAGAGGAGATGATATCAGCAATCCTCTGGGGGTTGTTATCCCTGAGGGCCGGTATGATCGCCTCGAGATTCGTGTGCTGGCTGAGCTTCAGATACTCTTCGAACAAAGCCAAAACATTTTTTAACATTTCATTGGTCTCTGTGCGACTACCTTCGATTACACTGACTTCTTTGACCAAAACTTGGTAATAAGGGTAAGTGCTCAGATACTCGAGGACTCGAGCTCTTTTTTTGCCCTCTACTATAACTTTTAAATTACTGTCATCCATTTTAACAGTACGGACGATCTTGGCGAGTATGCCCATGGAATAGATATCAGCGGGTAGAGGATTATCCAACGACGCATCCATTTGTGCAGAAAGGAAAATCCTCTTATCACTATCAGATGCACTCTTTAGCGCTTGGATAGAAGATGAACGTCCTATGATGAAAGGAACTAATGTGGAAGGAAAAACCACAAGGTCTCGTAATGGGATCAAAGGAACATTCTTTATGATTTCCGTGCTTTCGTTAGTCGGCATGTTATTGCTCCAATGAATGTCTCAAGCTTTCCTGAACTCATTCGTCATTCTTTACCATTTAGTCGGCTATTCTTAAGGGATATGGTTCTTTGTCTGAAACTATTATCCCTGGTTTCTGTCCATTCCATCGAGTCCGGATTACGGGATTGGAATAAATGGATCTAATTTCTTGATCTTTATCTAATTATTATCCGGGATATTTTCATCGAACCTGTGTGAATACCAAGTATCAGCTCGTTCAATTTTTTTGTCTTTTTCAATTAAAAAGGGGATTAAATTCATGGAAAGAACTACTTTTTTATTATAGCGTTATCGATTAAAAAGTCAACTGTCTTTTTGAGCCGCACCCTATCTTCGATTTCCTCTTGATGTCCTTCTTTCTTGAGCTGAGCATTGACCTGGGCGAACGGCATATTATTTGCTCTAGCTATGGCTTTGATCTCCTCTTCAATGTCTTCGGATTTGATTTCTATCTTTTCTTTCTCGGTTATCTTGGTCAAGATCAGATGGTTTTTCAGTTTCTGTTCTGCCTTTTTTTTAGCCTCCTCCTTGATTTTTTCTACATCCTCCTTTTGAACGGATAGGGATTGTTGAGATGATAATAAGCGTTGTATGATGGCTAATGATTCCTGCTCCACAATACTTTCTGGGAGTTCGAAGGATACTCTGCTTGATATAGTCTGGATGATGTCGTCAGCCATCTTTCCCTTTATTTCTTCTTTTTTGGCGGCAATAATTTGATTTTTTATTTCTGCTTTGAGGCCTTTGAGGTCGTTGAATTCACCCAAACCTATTGCAAATTCGTCGTTAAGCTCGGGGATGGTTTTTTCCTTGATGGAAAGGACCCTCAGGACGTAGGCGATCTCTTTATCAGCAAGCTTTTTATTGGAGTGGTCCTTGTCGTACTTCACAACAAACTCTGCCTGCTCTTCTTGTTTCAATCCCTTCAGGTTTTCATTTAATGCTTGCTCATTTTCCCGATGCCCAGCCAGGATAACGACTTTTTCTGTGGGAAGGAGTTTATTCGTACGGGTATCTTTTCCCTTGATTTCGGCGATCACATAGTCCTCATCTTTCACTCCTCTTCCCTCAACGGGAGTGTACTCAGCAGACTTTTGTGCAATGTCCTCCAGAGATTGATCGATCTCCTTTTGAGTCACGGATGCCTTTTTCTCTGTGATGGGGATGTTCTTATAATCCGGTAGCTCAAATTCAGGCCATACTTCGAATTGAGCAGTCATCTGAAGAGGTTGCCCTTCCTCGAAAGTCAACTTGTTTATGATCGGATTCCCTATGGGAATTAGGTTGTGTTCCTTGAGTTCCTTGTTTAGAGCTTTGGGCGCGAGGGAATTCACTACAGATTCTCTGATCTCAGGAAGATACATCTGTTTAACGATATGTTCAGGTGCCTTCCCAGGACGAAAACCTTTGATCTTCGCCCTGTTAGTAAAATTTTTAACGGCCTGGTCAAATTCTTTTTTCACCTCATCTGGAGGGACCACAAGCTCTATCTCTCTCTTACAATCGTTGATTTTTTTTACAATTGTCTCTGTGTTATCCATCACATTCCCTATCTTGAGTTATTCATATATGTAACCGCCTCAACTCATGAATCATCCAAACCGCATTAATCTGGCAAATAGAGAGTGGGCAGAGCGGGAGTCGAACCCGCACTCCTTTATCAGGAACTAGGTCCTAAGCCTAGCGCGTATGCCAATTTCGCCACCTGCCCTCGTAATTCTGATTCTATTATGGGAATTTATTAAGCTTCTAATTTGTATTTAGTTCGAAGAGGCTAACTTATTGAATAAGAAATCTTTACTGGAAAACAATTTATATCATATCTCGTCTAGCCTGTCAATTCATATTCCGGTTAGAATGTAATGCCTAAATGAGTATTTTAAAAACAATGTAACATTTTGATATTGGTTTTGTTATGATAAGTTTCGACATTTTTTATTAATAATTCATGGAAAAATGGGACAATGAGGTGGATGAGCTCCCCTGTGTTTCAAAAATATTTCATGCCCGGTTTTGTCTTTCAATCTGTGGTAATCGCTGGGGGATATGGCACGGGCCGTGAACTGGTCGAATATTTTCTAAAATTTGGCCCTCTGGGAGGACTCTTAGGGATGCTGGCAGTGACAACAGTGATCTGGTCTTGCATGCTTGCTCTAAGTTTCGAATTTGCGCGGATATCTCGAGCCTATGACTATCGCTCCTTTTTTAAAAACCTGCTAGGTCGATACTGGATCGTCTTCGAGGTCCTCTATTTCATCCTGCTGTGTATTGTCCTCGCAGTCATCGGATCTGCTGCAGGAGTGCTGCTCAGAGATAATTTTCATCTTCCCTACATCGTGGGTGTTGCTTTCTCAATGGCATTCATTGGATTTCTCGCATTTAAAGGCAGCGGTTTGATCGTAAAGTTTTTATCGAGCTGGTCCATCGTTCTCTATCTTGCCTTTGGTGCGTTTCTTTGTGTTTCAATCATAAAATTTGGGCCAACTATACAGGATCGATTCTCTGATGCCTTGATTTTGCCATCTTGGACTTTGGGTGGATTTAAATATGCGCTCTATAACATCGCCGTCATCCCAGCGGTCCTTTTTTGTGTCAAAGGAATAGAAACGCGTAAAGAAGCAATCTCTGCTGGTCTCTTGGGAGGCCTGATCGGCATCTTTCCCGGACTTCTCCTCTATATCGCTTTGGTGAGTTTTTATCCTTCGGTTCTGCCCGAGGAAGTACCTGTTGTTTTTGTCCTCCAGCATATGGGATTCCCCCTTCTTTTAATACTCTTCCAGATCGTCCTATTCGGAGCGCTAATCACAACGGGCATCGGTTTCATTCATGCTGTCAACGAACGGATATACACGGCACGACTCATGAAGGGAAAAGAATTCCCAAGGTGGCAGCGGCCGCTCGTAGCCTTTGGGCTTTTATGCTTGGGAATGAGTCTGTCGACTCTTGGGCTCATCAATTTAATTGCCAAAGGATATGGGACGATTAGCTGGGGATTTTTTGTCGTTTACGTCATTCCTATAGCTACGGGTGGTTTGGCCAGGATAGTGCGCGAGAAACGCTCTCATCGTAAAAAATAGCCTATTATAAGATGCCTATCGCTCTTCTTGAGAATATTAAGTCGAAAAAGAACGACTTGAGTTATTTGAGAATTTCAAAAGCGAAAACGAGTGGATGAACAACCTGAATTTTTCCCGTGTTCATACTCTCGCCGGATATAAGTCTCTCCAAATCCTCTGATTCCGAAGCCCTGATTTTTTCCCCGAGTAAATTTCTTATTTGAATGCGGCACGTCACACATGGAGAAACCACCACATTCGGCTTGAAAGATTGAATTTCAGCGGCAAGAGCCTGCCCGATTCGTTCAGCATGTTGAGCCCATTTTTTTTCAAATCCTCGGCTTCCCCCAAAACCACAACAACTGGTAGTTAGTACTTTGGTCTCAGCGACGGGAAGCGCCTCGATGAATCTGATCAAGGCACTGTCTTTTTTGATGAGCTTCAAGTGGCAGGGGACCTGAACGGCGATCTTCAAGTCAGTGTATTTAAAGAACCTCATTGCTGTTTGACGGAGATCTCTGGATTCGGCATCTGTGCTTGTATCGGATGCCGACTCTTTTTGGACCTTCAATAATTGATCCAATATAAAAGCAATACTCTCATGAAAGTTTTTTTTGACACTTCTTAGTTCACTTTTGCTGAGAAAAGAATGTGCATGCTCAATATAAGGAAGGAGACAGGATGGAGATGTAAAAATTACG
>CAZXJE010000032.1:0-3458 GCA_964640835.1 uncultured Eubacteriales bacterium | reverse complement strand
GGCATGTTTTACAGTGCAGACACAGATTGAAGAATTCCAGCAGATCCGTTCTCTCAAATGGTTCCTTCAGATGACCTGCAATAATTTCTCTGAGAAGACTTACTCTCGCCCTTGTTGATCCGATTTCTCCTTCCTGACTGCGTGTGACCGGACAGAAATTCTTGCATTTTCCGCAGCCGTGACAGGCTTCGATATCGCTAATGAACTGGTTTAACGCTCCCACTTCATTATGGCTGTAATTTTTATAGAATCTTAAAAAATCCGATACTTCATAATCTCTAACCGGCACAATACAGAGAGGATTCATTATAAAATTAGGGTCGAAAATCTTCTTAATTTTCTCGAAATAAGGATAGACTTCACCCCATATTTCTTTTAGATAGGGTGTGCGGAGTAGGCCGTCACCGTGTTCACCGGAAGGAACCCCGTTATATTTTCTGGATAACAACGCATGTTCATGCCCAAGGTTCTCGATGATTTCCTGAAAATCAGGAGATAAACGGTTCAATCGCGGAGAAAAATGAAGAAGTCCCTGACCCGCATGGCCGAAAAGTGCGGCGGAGGTGTTGTATTTTTTCAACAATATTTCCAGGTCGAGGACAAAGTCCAACAGTTTGTCAACCGGCACCGCAGCGTCTTCAATCCACCGTGTAGGCTTATCACCGGGAAGAAGTGACAAATAAGCGGCGGCTGACCTTCGAATCTCCCATACCCAGGCTAGCTCCGAAGAGTTTTCAGCAAAATCAACCTTGAAGGCCGATGACCATCCGATTAACTTATCAGCCCGTTTCTTTATCTCCGTAGGATCGTCCCCATCAAACTCGACCAATAAGATAAAATTCGCGTCCTTCTGAAGTTCGGATAATTTCCCTGGGTCCTCGTTTGAAATCAGCCGTAAAAACTCTTCTGAGAGGGCTTGCACTGTCGAAGGTGATAGATCCAGGAAATTTTCGACTTCGGAAAAAGCGGTGATTGCATCCTTATAGCAGAGAAGGATTGAGCTGCGATGTTTCGGGATTTTCAAAAGATCGAGCTCGATTTGCGTGAAGATGCCGAGTGTTCCTTCCGAACCGCAAAAGATTCTCGTCAAATCGATCTGCCCATCGCCCTGCATACTTTCAAATAGGTTGTAACCGCATGAATTTCTGAAACTCTCCGGTTTATGCCGTGTGATTCCAGGAGATTCTCCCTGCAACAGATCCAGGACCTGTGAACGGTATTTCAGAGGAGCCGCTCCGTTCTTGTTGATGAAGATCTCCTCGCCATCTGCTGTAATGATCGTCAGACTCTTGATGTAATTTTTGGTCGTCCCGTAAAGTAAGGAATGTGCCCCTCCAGAATTATTTGCAGCCATTCCCCCCACAGTCGCATAATCGGATGACGAGGGATCAGGCGGGAAGAAAAACTCCTCGGGATTTAGCCATTTATTAAGATCTGATCGAATCACTCCCGGTTCCGTAACAACCGATAAATTTATTCGATCAAGCGCAAGTATGCGCTTCATGTAAATAGAAAAATCAAGGATAATTCCTTCACCAAGGTTTTGGCCTGCAACTCCTGATCCTGCGCCTCTCGCCGTTACGGGAATCCCCTCTTCACTAGCAATCCGGACAGTATTGACCACATCCTCCTTATTTAAGGGATAAATGACTGCGGCAGGAATCAAATAACAGATCGATGCCGAATACGCATAAATCCGTCTTGTCAACTCATCGAAAAATACTTCGCCTCGAATTTTCTGAATGAGTTTTTTTTTGACAGAGTCCCGAATTTCCAAATTGTTAATCCATTCTCAAAAAAACTTGACTCGCAGAGATTTCCATTTTTGAGCGATTCTGTCCACGGCCTGGAGCGACTCTTCGATTTCCTCATGGGAATGTGCAAACGCTATAGTTCCATATCCGTGAAAAATGTTGAATCCCTCCTCTAGCATGGACAGTTTGAATATTTTTTCGCGGAGTTCGATATCAGAGACCTCGGGATTCCAAGTCTCTTCCGGACATGTGATCCGTTCGACACTCGAGCGGAGAAAGTGGACACCGATTATAGAGCTGTTTTCCGCGACAGGAAGCCCGTCTCCCGTACATCTGACATGGAAGCCATGAGATCTAAAGATCTCCTCAACCAAGTGTCTGACGCGGTCTCCCAATCTTCCAATCCGGGGATAGATCTCCTCTTCATGAGAAATAAGGTGTTGGAGGAAGATTATTCCCGCTTGCATAGATGCAGGGTGTGCGGAAAAAGTGCCCCCTTCGAATTTGACCTTCTGCGCGTCTTTTACATCCGTCCCGCACAGAGCCATGATTTTATTTTTCCCTGCCAATGCACTCACCGGCATTCCCCCACCGATCGCTTTTCCTAGTACTGTTAAATCAGGTATGACACCATAAAGTGTCTGAAGGGGCCCGGCGTGGAAGCGAAATCCGGATACTACCTCGTCAAAGATGAGAACAACACCGTATAAATCGCAAAGCTCCCTTAATCTTTGGATATATTCAGGCTTTCCAAAAATAAAGCCGCCCGCTCCGATGAATGGCTCGACGATCAAACATGCTGCTTTTTTCCCAAACTCAGAAAACTTGGCCTCCAGATCAGCCATATTATTGAATTTGGTCATAATGATGCTGGTTTCGATTCCAACGGGGAGTCCTGCAGATTCGATCCGGTTCAATCCCCTATCATATGCGGATATTCCCTTAAGTGCATAGGGTTGAGCCCCATGCCAGCCTCCACCTACTTTGAATATAAATTCTCTCTGCGTGTATGCCTTTGCCAGCATGATGGCATACATGGTGGCTAACGTCCCGCTTGTTGTGAACCGGATCTTATCCGCATTCATTCTGGATAGGATGATCTCGGCAAGCTCATTCTGGAAGCAACCGGGGAATCCAGTGGCCAAACCTTGTCCTTTCCCAAAAAAATCGATCAAGGCCTCGATCACGACAGGAGGATTGTGCCCCAATATGTTTGCAAAGTGACCCTGCCAAAAATCCACGTATGTGTTTCCATCTATGTCTGTAACGGTGGATCCGCTGCAATTTTCATCATAAAAAGGGAAAGGAGCAAAAAGCCGAAGGTTATGGCTCCCCCCACCAATCTGGTTTTGGAGTGATCTTTGGTAGAGAGATTCAGAATTTTTATGAGTATGGCGATAATTGTGGATCAGATCTTCAAGTAGAGCTTCCTTATCCATCCTGACTCCCCTGAATTAATACAATGGGTCTCTTCCCGGTCAAAAGAATAATCTTATACTATAAACATGGAATTGCTGTCAAAAACTTTTTTAAACTGCATCCCTAAAAGCGTGATGGCATGAATTCATATTGAGTTATTAAGTGTCCCAATTGTGTGGTGGAGAAAACCGTGTGAAGGGCTCCATGCGGGCATGGTACATCTCCCTGAGGGAGATGTGAGGGAAGCCCCCACGACCGAGCGAAGTTTCCTCGCTGGGGAAACTG
>CAZXJE010000031.1:0-18794 GCA_964640835.1 uncultured Eubacteriales bacterium | reverse complement strand
CATATGGCCTTCAAGGGAAGCAAGCTTGTGGGGACCACGAACTATGAGGAAGAGGTCAAAGTCTTAGAGGGATTAGATGCCCTGTACGAAAAGATCAAGGCTGAACAGGCCAAAGTGAACCCGGATGACCAAGCGCTGAAAGAGATGGGGAAGGAGTTTGAAGCCTTGAGGACAAAGGCCAAGGAGTTCGTGGTGAACGGGGAGTTTGACGACATGTTCATGCGAGAAGGAGACCGGAGTCTTAATGCCTTCACCAGCGCTGATGCCACACAGTATGTGAACAGCCTCCCCTCGAACAAGCTGGAGTTTTGGATGGCCATGACTGCGGACAGGTTTCAAAATCCTGTCTTCCGGGAGTTTTATAAGGAAAGAGACGTGGTCATCGAGGAGAGGCGCCTCTCCTTGGAGACCCGGCCCATCGGCCGGCTGGTGGAGGATTTTCTTTCTACGGCTTTTAAGGCGCATCCCTATAAACACTCGGTCGTGGGACACATGTCGGACCTGGAATCCATCACCCGCAGAGATGTGGAGAACTATTTTCGCAAGTACTACGGCCCCAGCAATCTGACAGTGAGCATCGTGGGTGATGTACGATCGGCCGGGGTTTTTGAGATGGCGGAGCTGTATTTCGGAACAATCCCCAGTGAGCCTAAACCAGAAGCTTTGCGGACCAAAGAACCTGAACAGTGGGGAGAACGACGGGTTCAGGTTGTGGCCAAGTCGCAGCCCATCCTCATTATGGGTTACCACAGGCCCGATGTGCGTCACGCCGATAGCTTTGCCCTGGATGCACTCGCTAATATTTTGGGACAGGGGCGCTCATCTAGACTGCACGAGTCCCTAGTCAAGGACAAAAAGGTCTGCATTCAGAGCGGAGTGTTCAACGGATTCCCGGGGGAGAAATATCCGAACCTTGTCGCGTTTATCGCAGTCCCTTCCCAGGGGCACACATCCGAAGAGTGCCTCGAGTTAATCGATGAAGAGATCGTAAAGATCAAAGAGGAATCTGTCACAGCCGAAGAGTTGACCAAGTATAAACGCAGCACTGTCAAAGCCATGCTCTCTCGAATGAAATCTAACGGGAACATGGCGGGATTGCTGACCTATGCTGACGTTGTCCTAAGCGATTGGCAGAGGCTGTTCGATCAAGTTGAGCAAATTCAGGGCGTCAGTGTTGAGGATGTCAAACGTGTGGCCAAAATGTATCTCGTGGATGAGCACAGGACGATTGGAGAGATCGTACCTGAAGGAAAATGAGGGCCAACAGATGAAACAGGCTGGATGTTATACAGAGGAGAAAACGATGAAAAAAAACATACAACCCTTTAAAGTTTTGGGTGCATTTGTCCTTATCTTGGCCCTGTGTGTCTTTTCAGGATTTGCCCAGAAGAGCCCCAAGGAAAAATTTGAGTTCCTCCCTCTCAATCCCATCAAGATGCCCAAGATAGAAACGCTGGAGTTGGCAAATGGGCTCAAAGTGTTCCTCGTTGAGAACCACGACTTCCCCACCATAGACATCCGGGCGGTGGTTCGCATCGGATCGGTTTATGAGCCTGCTGAGAAAGCCGGGCTCGCAGCGATAACAGGAACTGTTCTGCGGTCGGGAGGAACGGCCTCAAAAACGGGGGATGATATCGATAGAGAGCTTGAGGCTCTCGCTGCTACCGTCGAGACTTATATCGGGCAGAGTTCGGGTGGATTTGTCTCTTCGATGCTCAAGGAGGATGTGGATCTCGTTTTGGTCATTTTGACAGACATCCTGGTAAACCCGGTTTTTAGTGAAGACAAGATCGAGCTGGCCAAGATCCAGCAGAGATCGGGGATCTCACGCAGGAACGACGAAGTCGGAGGAATAGCCCGCAGGGAATTCTGGAAACTGATGTATGGTGCGGCAAGTCCCTATGCCCGGCATCCGGAGTACGCCACCATCCAAGCCGTGACAAGAGAGGACATCATTCGTTTTTATAAGAGAGGATTCTACCCGAATAACACTATTATGACTGTGTGGGGTGATTTTGTAACGGACGAGATGGCGGAGAAACTGAAAAACACGCTCGGGACCTGGCCCAAGGGAACTCCGGACATTCCGCCCCAACCCAAGGTGAAGCATGAATACAAATACACGGTGAATCTCGTTGACAAACCGGATATCAACCAGTCCAACATCAGTCTCGGACATATCGGTGGGCTGATGAACAATCCGGATTTTCCGGCATTGAGTGTCATGAACAACATCCTTTCCTGGGAGCGCATGTTTAAGAAGATCCGGACAGATGAGGGCTTGGCATACAATGTTTGGGGGACCTATGGTGCAAGCTATCGGAATCCTGGAGTCTTTAGCTGTGCGGCCCAGACGAAATCTGAGTCGACTGTCTATGCCATCGAACTCATGCTCGAGGAAGTGAGGCGGATAACCAGAGAAGAGGTGAGCGATGATGAATTGGCCAAAGCCAAAGATCGGTACCTGAACACTTATGTCTTCAATTTTGACAGCAAGGCCAAGATCGTCAACCGATTGATGACATACGCCTATAATGACTATCCGATGGATTTTATGGAGACCATAAAGACAGGCGTGGAAAAGGTGACAAAGGCAGATGTCCTCAATGTTGCCAAAAAATACCTCAAACCGGACAAGGTCCAAATCCTGGTTGTCGGAAACAAGGAATCCTTTGACAAACCTCTCTCAAGTTTGGGAGAGGTGAATGTCATCGACATCACGATCCCCGCGGCTAAGAGTAAACAGTAGATAATAAGTATTGAGAAAGCCTCTTGTCTGCATAGTCCCCGAGCAATACTTGATTATCGATAGACACATCTATACCGCTCCCATTACTTTCCTGCCATCGAATCGTTGACGATATCAAGTCGCACGACCTGCGGAGGAGGTGGCCGCTCAGCATGAATGGGCAGTTTGAGGTGATCGCTTATTCTATAAATGAGCTTAGGAAGTTTTTCTCAAAGGCCTCGCTTCGAAGATGAGCACGGCTATTACGGCTAACAGAGTGAAAATAAACATCTTCCACAAGGCCGAGGAGGCGGTTTGTTCCAAAATTTGTGAAATCGCGAGTCTCTCAACTTCAAGGCTAAAAATAGTACTGAAGACAGAATTGAGGATGGCATAGAAAAGACCGATCAATACTCCACTAAACCCTCCCGTGAGTATCCGCCGGGAAAGGTGTGCTCCGCTGGCCCAAAACGAGACCAGAATGGCAGCGATCACTGGTACCCAAATCACCAGCCACCAGATCTCCCCGAACGTGGGGATGTGCCCCTTCCATTGGAAGTAACTCCAATCTGTGAGCGCGAGCAGTGCAGAGCCCGCAAGGGCGCACAACGGCACATGCCAATATCTTGGTTTTAACCGGGCGCGGATCTCCCTCCGTTTTTGGATGCGGCGTTGGATGGTTAAGGGATAGTTGTAAAAGAGGTCGAATACCGCATGCTCCAGTAACGCCCCTCTCTCCCCAAAGACAGGCACGATGTGTACTGCGCTAGTCGCCCAATGACCCGCCATGAATCGGGCGAGTTCTGGATAGCGGTAGGCCATCTGGATGGGAAAAGCCAGATAACCGATGTATTTGAAAAAACTCAGGTAGAATGCGATGTTGTAGTCTTTAAAATTCCGTTCCTTGAGCACGAGAAATGTCACATACAAACCTCTGGCCAGAGAACCCGGAGAGATTGGGATCACCTGGAAAAGCCCCAGGATGAGGCCCGCATGGACCATGGCTTCCTGCCAGGAGAGCTCCGGATGCATCCGGACATAGATGATGGCCACTAAAACGGACACGATCTGCGTCACCGGGGCTGTACACACATGGACGGCCAGGCTTTTTAAGTATTTCTGGATGAAGGGCTCTTTGAGCTGAGAGGTGATGTGGGCGGCCTCTTCTTCGGTCAGCATCCCCTTCTCTTTTCCCTGAGCAACAGTGTCTCGGAGCCATTTTTCCCTGACGTCTGCCTTAAAATAGAGCCGCAGGGGCCTGGCGAAGATGTTGTCCAATGACTGGAGAAAAAATCGTCTGTCAGAAAAGAACCGATGGACCTTTGCTGGCAGAATACTGAGTGGCAGATGGGCATAGAATCTTAGGGGTGATTGACTCAATTTTTGTGCGCGTTCGGCATCGACCCGGCCCGCCCTGTGCCACCGGATGAGAGTTTCCGCGATCCTTGCACGCCCCACCCGGAGGAAATATGAAAAGCTGCTGAATAGCCGGACAAAATGTTTTCTGTAATCCTTTTGCCCCCAGATCTTTCTTATAAATTTCCCCATAAAAGGGATAAGTCCGAGCAAGTAAAAAATAAGTGCAAGAAATCTGTTTTTTGTTAGACGATTAAAATGCTCGTTATCGATGTGATTACGAACTCTCCAGCTCGTTAAACTCCCCTTCAGTATGGAATACCAGAGTTTTGGACTGAAGAGCAGGCGGAAGTGATGGTGGGTGATATCCGGAAGAGAATCCCGGTAGATTCTCTCGTTTTCCTTGAGCTCTTCAAGGGCTTCGCCCATGTCTTCAAAAGACTCTGGATTACGATTTACGAAACTCTCGAGTTTGTCCAGGCTCCCCCGATCGAACTGCACCCAACTGCCGCGGGCTATCCCCTTGAGGATCAGCTTGAAATCAGCCGGACACATGGGGAGAAAAGGAAGCAGTGCCAAGCCTGCCCGGAAATCTACAGCCACATGTCCTTCATTGGGAGAAGGATCACTCTTCAGTCGTTTGAGTGCGTTGGGCTGGCTTTTGCAGGTGGCCCATTCGTACTGCCGGGCAAGTTCCATGGCCCCCATCTCATGCATGAGTTCGACAAATCGGACCATAAAGGTTTTTTTTGCCCGGTATTCGGGTGAGCCGATATTGTCTTCAGGGTCTCCCACCTTCCAGTGGAACCGGGCATCCAGGTCGTCATCCACTTCGAATCGCCACATCCGGCCGTCGATCCATTCGCTGAGCTCGCCGCAGCTTCCCAGTGCCGAGTCGATAAAAGTGGCATGGATATCCACGACAGCCCGCTCAGAGCCGAACTGGATTTTTGTCCCTCGCCGGAGAAATTTCTGCCATATCGCTCCAGTCCTGGCTGCAGAGGGATTCACCTGAAGAGAGAAGGGGCCTTGAAACGCCAACGCATAGATCACATTACGGAACAACCGTGCAAATCCTGAGGGGGGAATGAGGATCTTCATCGCACAGGTCTCCCCTGGTTGGATCCCCTCAATTTCTCCTTCTGAGGATTCTGTACCGAGAACCTTCACTCTATAGACTTGGCCTGCGTATCCTCCTCCGATAAAATCCTCGACAACAAGCTTCACTCGCCCGGATGTTGCGGGAACAACTCCCTTGATGTCGTAAAAGAGCTCCGTGCCCGGCTCGTACCGACACAGACGTATGGGACGAAGGATCTTCTGTAGATAAAAGAGATCCTCAAGGTCTCTGATGGTTTGAACCGAGCAATCCTCTGCCATTCTTTTGCCCTCAGCGGGGATACAGCCTCGCCCTCTCTCTTTTCCACAGGGGGATTTTTCAGAGGGTCTAAGGAAAAGCTTATATCAGAGCATGGATTTGTTGTCAATCCAAGCGGATTTTCCAAGCAGCATATTGTGCTATTGTCTTGAAATTTTATTGCCTGGGAGATAGGCTAATAGAGATGACAAAAGCCCCGATCATCCAAGCACAGAAACTGACAAAGGTCTACTCCTCCGGAAGGGAGACATAGACGACAATGGGGACGGAACCATCTTTTTCTCGACAGAAGAATAAATCTCCAAATTCGAGCTACCGGTCCTTTTGGGATGGGACCGGGGAATCCTTTCCTGCGTTTCACGGAGCTCCTTCCACCAAGTACTATTTTGAGTGTGAGCGGACTCTGTTCGAGTCTTTTTTCCCTGGCATGGAGGAAAAAAAGGTTTTCAAATCGGATCTCTGGGATGAGGCGAAAAACACGCGGATTCTGAAATGGGCTGCCGACCGGGGTGCTGAGGTCTACGGGCTTGATATTTCCTACCCAATCGTAAAGGACACCCAGGATCTTTTTCGCCGATCTTCACTCAAGTGCGGCATCATCGTCTCAGACTTGCGTCAGATCGCATTTGACGATGAGTCCTTTGACTATATCTACAGTATGGGTACAATCGAGCATTTTAAGGAATACAGGCAAGCTTTGGGGGAGATATATCGGGTTTTGAAAAAAGGAGGCAGGGCGATCATTGGAGTGCCGAACAAGTGGGACCCTTTCCTCAGGCCTGTGATGGTGACTTTCCTCAACTGGTTGAGCCTGTATGGCTATGGCTATGAGAAATCGTTCAGCATGAGACAGCTAGAACGTATGTTGCAGGATGTCGGATTCGAGATACTTGAAAGGAGCGGAATTCTGTTCATGCCCGGCTCCCTGAGGATGCTGGACCTCTTCGTTCATGTGAATTGGCCAAAGGCGTCTTTTATCATGGCCCCGCTCATCCGTCCCTTCGCATCCCTTTACAGGACGTTCCCTGCGTTGAGGCGGCATGGCTACCTTATCGCCAGCGTGGTCCAAAAACCCGGATGATCAGATTATGCGGTATCGAAAACACGCTCAGTTTCCCCAGCGAGGAAACTTCGCTCGGATCCGGGCTTCCCTCACATCTCCCCTCGGGAGATGTACCATGCCCGTCCAGCCCTTCTCACGGTTTTCTCCACCTCATAATCCGATCACCATTATTGTTATCGAGAATTCACGCTATCTCGGTCGTAGAAATAATTCTTTCTTTTTCGTTGGTGAGTTCGATCCCGGCTTTACTATTTATCCGGTTCAACGTCGATTTCGACAAAAACACCCAGGAACCGGTTATCCTGGACCTTTGGGTCGAGCCGGTAAGGATGGAAACCGCGGTCCTCCTTAACGCGAATGCTGTAGAGATACCCGCCTTTCCAGGGGAATCCCACGGGGTATGGGAAAGCGAGTGTTTTTTCCTGGCCCTCAATACGGCCCCGAGGGGCGGAGTGTTTCGCTCTCCCCACGCGTATCTCTGCCTTCCCCGGGGCTGGGCTTGATAGCTTCACACGGATCTCGGAGGCACGTGTGTCGGTCTTCACCAAGATCTCTGATGCCATCTGTCCTCTAGTCCAGAAACCTTCCAGCTCTTGTCCAAAATTATTTGTGTCCTGGAAATAAAGCGTATACGATTTCCCTGTAAGAACGTGTGCGCTTTCGAGATGGATATCGAAGAATGTATAAGCGATCAAAAGCGCAGAAAAAAGAAAAACAGCTAGGACAGGTTTTCTAAGTTCCCTAAAGGTGAGAGTGGTTTTTGTCTCTTTTTTGAGGAAGACAATACAGATGAGAACAAGGGCCAGCAGCCAGAATATCAAGGGTACCCATACGATATGATCTTTATAGATCAAGGAAGGAACTAAGATCCGAAGGTTGACGACGCTGTTGCTGAGCGAAGTCAACAGATTGCTGTAGGTCCCACTGGGAGAGCCGGTGACAGAGAGGTCTTCTTGATAGAGGAGTCTTGGAGCTTTAGCGCAGATAAACGTGATGCCCAGGCTCAGGAATAAAAGAGCTCTATGGATAGAAACGGAATATCGGTTTTTCCCCCAGGCCAAGGCTACCGCCATAAAGAGAGCCAAGATCCAAAGAACGGGCAGGAGAGTTCTTCCTGGTGGGCAGTACCCTCCCCAGTAATAGGCAAATGAGCAGAAAGCAAAATAGAGGAACAATATCCCGAAAAAAGGCAATGCTTGACGTTTTTTGCGGACAATGAAGAGAACGACACCGGGGACAAAGATCAGATAGATGGGAGAATAGGGGAAAATGCCTACACTCTGATCGAAAAGATAGCTCAGTCCGCAGCGGAAGAACTCAATGATTTTAAAGTGGAATATCGACAAGGATAAAACCGGACCTGAGGGAAGGAATCCCTTATAAAGTGAGGAAGGCCAGATATTGCCGTACAGAGACCAGAGAAAGAAAAGAAAAAGCCCTGAAGAGATAAAAATAGGCGCAATAAAAAGGAGGATGGTTTTTCCTCTTCTCCGCCCGGATTTCCAAAAGCTGATAGAGACGATTCCAAAAAGACCCACGGAGAGGATGATGTATTTGACTCCCAGCCAGGGCAAGAGGGCTATGCCGAGGCCGATCCAGAGGAACGTTGACGAAGAAAAGCTTTTTGACGAAAGGACACGAAAGAGGATCACGATCATTAAAAGAGAGGCGGGAATTTCGGGATAGATCAAGTGGGAGTAGAAGAAAAGAGGGGATGTCATGGTTAAGATGAACCAGGAGAGGAGGGCAACATTCTGGTTTTTTGTGAAGTCTCGTACTAAAAGGAAAAAGATCCAGCACAACAGAGCTGCAAACACGCCCATGGAAACATGCAGTGTGAAAATAAGGATCTGCTGTTGGCGGATTGGATTGTGAGTAAGATGCGAGATAACTCTGCCAATTTTTTCACCGATGAAGTAAGGAGGGATAAGCAGCAGAGGAAGGCCAGGGCTGTGTTTGGAATATTCGTATCCGTGGCCCTTTTTCCCGGGAAGGGCATGGGATTCCAGTTCTCCCGGATAAAATTGAAGATAGTCTTTATCCCTGTAGTTGTTGAAGAGATTGATGTCTCCGTCAGAGAGCAGGCTTTGTGTGATCAGCAGGTAATGGGGTTCGTCCCCTGTTATCGGATGGGCCGGAAAAATCACTCCCGAGGCATACAGGATGTATGTGCTGATCGAGAGGACCAACACGATGCAGGATGTTTTTTTTGGGCGAAGAATAGGCTGTTGGATGGCCTTCCATTTTTGTGCCGGCATTGGGTCTTGAGAAGAACTTTTGATCAACCTTTCCCAAAGGTTATACTGCAGATAGGTCGTGCCGAGAACGGAAACGAGAAGTAATACACCCTGGATATCTCTCAAATAGACAAAATGTTCAAGGAGGGTCAGAAAGAGGAGAAGAAGAGGGGTGAGGGTGATCAATTGGCGAAACATCAAGGTTTTTTTCTCCTGCTGGGTGTGAAGAACCATAATACGAGTGTATAGGACAAGAACTGAATAGAGGATACAACCCACCAGAATAACTGTTCCCAGGTAGGTTATGAAAAAAAGAATAGGAGAATTCCCTTTCTCGGCAACCACGCCGAAAACGCAGCGATTCCAAAGGTAAGAAGCTAGTGCTGCGACTTCAAGAAGAAACAGAAGAAGAGATCTTGTGCGTAGAATAATGGGACTTTTCCTCGTTCTATATGTGTCCTTTTAGCACATCCGGGCTAAGGAATAGCCTTTATTCTCAAAAAAAATTAGTTTACAATGGTGGGTCCTTCATCACCATGAAAGCCAAAAACTGCTCTATTGTAATCCCTGTTTTTAACGAAGAGGCAGCGATCAGGAAAACCGTAATAAGAACGCTTGAGAGCAATCCTGAGGCCGAACTGATCCTCGTGGATGATGGAAGCACGGATGGGACCTGGCCTCTCATGGAAGAACTTATGGTTGACATGGATGTGAGAGCTTTCCGGCATATAAAAAATAGGGGAAAAGCCCACGCTCTTAAGACCGGTTATCTTCATGCAACTGCAGATGTCATCGTGACGATCGATGCCGACCTCACCTACCAGCCCGAAAGCATTCCCAGCCTGATCGAAAAATTTAACCAGGGATATGACATGGTTGTCGGGACGAGGTTCAAGAATGGGTTCCCAAAAAATGCGAGTTTTCTCAAATCCTTGGCGAACGTCACCGGTTCTTTTCTGACGAGTGTGATCCTTCACAGGTGGATTACAGACCTGTCGAGCGGGCTCAGGGTTATTAACAAAAAAGTCGCCTTTCTGGAAGTCAAGGCGCAAAACCTGGAATATGAAGCGGAATTGACGTCCCGTGTGATCACAAACCGGATGCAGTATGCTGAGGTGCCTATTACTGTAGAAGAAAGAGTAGGTGACTCAAAGCTCAATTTTATCAAAAATTGTTATCTCTTCATGAGGGCAGTGATTATAGGAAAATATTCATAGAAGGAGACGGATCAGTGATTCATATCGTGATAGGTGCTCTAATGATGTTTGGTTTCACCCTCCTGGTGAATAATGTTCGCCGGAGAGGATTGTCCATTTCCTGGTGGCAATGGGGATTGACCGTCCTTGTCTTTTTGTATGCTGTTTTTGTGTGCGAAATGGTGGTCAGTTTTCTCCAGGAGGGAGCTGGGAGGGCCGCTTTGGTCATGGGTGTAATCCTTGGATTCGTGGCTGTGGTGTTGGCTGTTCTCTTGGCCCGCTTTGTCTTTGTCCGAAGATCAGGGTAAAAAAGAGCGAGGAATGTGAGGAATACCATACAGGGAGATATATTGCCATGAAAGATAATTCGATCGAAAGACGGGAGTTTATCAAACGACTTGGAGTGGGAGCCGCTTCCCTGGGATTGAGCGGATCAACCCCCGGATTTATCGCTAAAACTCCTGATGGGGTTGTTGTCGATTCTCCTGAAGAGTACGGAGGATTTTTGGTAGAGAAGATCAGCGATTTGAACTTTCCCTATGAGATTGATCCCAATGTCCTCAAACGCATGAGCGAGAGATCGACAGTTTTTAGCCGAAACGTCTGGGACCCGGACCGACAAGATCGGCCCGAGTCAGAGGAGAACCTTGCCAATATAAACCTAGTGGAGGGAAAAGGGCAGATCCCGAATCAGACGCGGCTTGACTATGCCTTGATGGCGGCCTCTTGGCACACAGCGAATGTCCATGGCCGGGCCTCCTACCAATGGGAGCTTCACCGCGGAACGGTCCGAGGTCTAGGCCTCCATGAGCTTGGCCCGTGGGATCCAGCCGACTTGAATTTGAGCTGGGAGGAGGCCACGCAGGCTGTGAAGCACGCAGCACTGTTCTACGGTGCATCTTTGGCAGGTGTTGCTGAGCTGAATCCGCTGTGGTTGTATTCGGACCGTTTTTCCCCTCGGAAAGGAGACAGAAGCCGTGCCATCCCGGTTCTTTCAGAGGGAGACCGCTTTGGCCAGACCGAGGAGGCCCTGTACATCCCCCAATCGATGAATCGTGTCGTAGCCTTGGCGTTCGAAGAGGACTTCTATGGGATCGCAAATTCCCCGGGGAGATTGGCCTCAGCCGCTGTTGGAGATGGCTATTCGCGCATGGCTTATACTGCAGCGACGCTTGCCGAGTTCATTCGAGGGCTCGGGTACCGGGCGATCCCCGCAGGGAACGGGATCGGATTGAGCATCCCCATGGCCATTGACGCGGGCCTGGGGGAATTGGGGCGTTTGGGCCTTTTGATCACACCCAAGTACGGACCTCGTGTCCGTTTAGCCAAAGTCATCACCGATATGCCCCTACTTCCTGATCCTCGGATAAGTTTCGGAGTCGTTGAATTCTGCGAGACGTGCATGCTGTGTGCCGATGACTGTCCGAGCACTACCATCACACACGGACCGCGGACTTATGAAGGGAAATCACCATCCAACAATCCCGGGACTTTAAAGTGGTATATCGAACCTGAAAAGTGCTACGATTTCAACGGTTTCAGTTGCTCCAATTGCAAGCGTGTGTGCCCCTTTACCAAGCCGAACAATTCGTGGTTGCACAGGATCATTCGTAAAGCCATCGAAGGCCGGATCGGTCCTTTAAACACACTCATGGTGAATCTCGATCAAGCCAGTGGTTACGGCCAGCAGCTCCAAAGCCGAGAATTCTGGAGCATGGACGGGACAAAATCCATCACATCAAGAGAATCGATGTAGCGTTCAACAGGGCAAACTGGGAAAATCATGAACCCTGACCTTGAAAACGAGAAATCCATGAGCCATGCCCGTCGAAGAAAAAATTCTCGACGCTTGGAGCGCATTCTGGCTGTTGTGGCTTTAGGGATTATTGTTGTGGCTTGGATTATCGGGTCCTTCCGGGCCGAGGCAGACCTGCTTCCATACATGGAGCAGGTCCTTCCGGAGGCCAGGCGGTTCGAAGCTGTCGCCATCGGAATGTATGCCGCATGGGACGGCCAGGCTGAGGAGTTGCTGATAGGTTATGTGACGACCGGAAAAGCCCAGGGATACGGCGGCGAGATAGAGGTTGCGGTGGCCGTATCTCCTGAGGGAGTGATCCTCGGGTTAGTGATCGTCGAACAGAAAGAGACTGCGGCCTTCCTTCGGAGAGTGCTCAGAAGCAGGCTCCTCGATTCCCTCAGGGGAAAGGCCTACTCCGACCCGCTCGCTCTCGGGAATGATGTGGATGGGATCACTGGAGCCACTTATTCCTGTCGGGCGATTGTGGATTCGGTGCGCAAAGCAACGCAAAAAATCGCCACAAGAGAACTTGGATTCTTTCCCCCTCCGGAGCCTTCGCCAAAAGTCCAGTTTGGATTCCCCGAGGCCGTCCTTGTCGCTCTGTTTGGATTCGGGATCGTGGGGCGGCTGCGCCGTTTCAAATACATAAAAACAGCTCGATGGATCTCCATGCTGGTGGGATTGGCGGTGCTGGGGTTTGTGTACGACCAGCCCCTGACGATCGTATGGATCAACAGACTCCTCCTGGGATTCTGGCCTGCCTGGCAGACGTATCTGTATTGGTTCATTCTTATCGGCGGCATTCTTTTTGTCTACACCATTGACAACAAAAATCCCTATTGTGAGTGGTTCTGTCCCTTTGGGGCTACCCAGGAATGTCTGAGTATTGTGGGCGAAGCCAAAGTTCGTGTTCCCCGGCGGGCGCACAATTTGCTCCGTTGGAGCCAGAGATCGTTGGCGTTGACTGCCATCGTGATCTCTCTGATCTTTCGGAATCCAGGAATCTCAAGCTATGAGGTCTTCGGTGCATTTTTTCGACTTATCGGTTCGAATTTTCAGTTTGCCCTGCTGGGGATCGTTCTCGTGGCCTCTCTGTTCATCCGGAGACCTTGGTGCAGTTATCTCTGTCCTCTCAGGCCTGTGACTGACCTCATCCGACTGATACGCAATTGGATCAAAGAACTTTGGATAAAAGCTTTTCCTGGAAGACAAAGCGAAAGTGTTTAAAGCTGTAGTTTTTCTCTACTTCGTGGCCACAATTGCTATCGGTCTTTATTTAAGTAAGAGGGTAAAAAAGGCCTCGGATTTTTTAGTTGCCGGGAGACAGCTGGGGCTGCCCCTGACGACGGCCACTCTTGCTGCCATTCAACTGGGTGCGGGCGTCATCCTGGGAGGATCGGAACTGGGTGCGGGTAGCGGTGTATGGCCCGGCATGTGGTATGGCATCGGATGCGGAGGAGGATTGATCCTCGCGGGTTTTCTTGTGGCGGCAAAACTCAGGAGACAGGAGGGCTATGTGCCGCTGGATTTTTTCGGTGTCCGCTATGGCGAGAGAAAATGGGTAAGGGTCTGGGGGTGGCTCTCCAATATCCCCAGTTTGTTGGGGATTTTTGTCGCACAGATCATGGCCGCCGGCTCTATATTCTCTGTGTTCGGTTTCAGCTACTCCAGAGGTGTGATTTTATCGGGGATCGCCATCATGCTTTACAGCGTCCTTGGAGGGATGTGGGGAGTGGCTGTGACGAATTTTGTGCAGCTGGGGATCATTGTTTTAGGCATTCCGCTTGTGGCCATCGTGGCCCTGGACAAGCTTGGGGATGTGAGCACAGTGTCGATCGGGAGTATCTTTGAAGCTCCCTTTGTCCCCGCCGGCATGTTTACACAGGCTGTCTTTATCATCATCCCCTTCCTGTTATCCATATCCGTTTCTTACGATGCTTACATGAGGTATCAATCGGCCAAATCTGCATCCGTGGCCAAGTGGGGGTGCATCTTAGGAGGCATCATCGTCATCGTCATCAGCTTCTGTGTAGGGTTGATCGGTTCAGTTGGAAGAATCCTCCATCCGGTTGCAGAAAATGCAGCCGTCCTCCCTAAGGTTGTGGAGACCACTCTTCCACCCGTTTTGGCGGGACTTGTCGTCTCTGCACTGTTGGCCGCAGCCATGTCCACGGGCAATTGTCTGCTGGTGTCTATCGCTGGGAGTTTTTCTAGGGACCTTTACAACAAGGTGTTCCATCCTGAGAAAAAGCTTGATGATCTGAAACATTCAAAGACTATATCCAGGGTAGTTGTTGTGGGAGCGCTTGTGGCGGGAATCCTCATCGCTTTCCATGCCAAAGGCATCCTTTACACCATCATTATCTTCAACTATCCTTACATGGGAAGCATGCTGGTGCCGCTGCTGGGAGGAGTCCTCTGGAACAGGGCTACGGCAAGAGGAGCTGTTGCGGCCATGCTGACCGGGGGAGCCATAGGTGTTATTTCCTTTGTTGTTGGCATGCCAGGCCCATTCCAGGGTCTCTTTAACGTAGACCTCGGTCTGTTTGTTGCCTATGCGGTTTCTGCGGTTGTTTTTGTTGTTGTGAGCCTGATGACGCAAAAAAATAATGTCATAAAACGTGAAACATGAAATGTGAAATGTTAAAAGTAAAACATGGGAATGTGCGGGATATTTGTTGTGAGCGGATTGCTTTGTTGATAAGACGAAACATTTTGCGTTTAACTTTTTATGTTTCACGACTTATGGGGAGTGTATTGAAGTGAAAGGACAAGAGACCAAAGAGATGGAATGGCCCTATCCCCTCCGGTGGGGCAAGGAAAAAACCGTTGATGTTGATGTGCTCATCCTGGGAGGGGGGATAGCCGGATGCTGGGCTGCCATTGCCGCAGCCAAAAAAGGGAAAAAGGTGGCGCTGGTCGAAAAAGGGGCAACGATAAGGAGTGGTGCTGGGGGATCGGGATGCGATCACTGGGAGTCCGCCGCGTCCAATCCCAAATCGCGCCTGACGCCCGAAGAGTTGACCCGGGCAATGATCAGGGATAACTTCGGATACAACAACGGTATTTCTCACTATATTGAATGCCTTGAGGGGTATGACAGGCTGCTTGACCTGGAGAAGATGGGCGGTAAGGTGAGGGACACTGAGGACGAATTTATGGGCGCAGAATTCAGAGACGAAGACACAAAATTCCTCTTCGCCTATGACTATGTCAACAGGTTCACTCTGAGAGTGTGGGGGACGACCTTCAAGCCGGCTCTCTTCCAGGAGTGCAAACGATTGGGGGTGGGGATCTACGACCGGACTATGGCGACCCGCTTGTTGACAGAAGGCGGCAAACAGGGCATTCGGGTTGTGGGAGCTGCCGGTGTTCATGGACACACTGGGGAATTCAGGGTTTTTAAGGCGAAAGCGACCGTGCTCTGCATGTCTCGCCCCACACGGATCTGGCTGTTTTCTCCGGGATTGCCGGGCATCTCTGAGTTCAGGCCCCCTCAGTGCACAGGCGACGGCCACGCCATGGGTTGGGAAGCGGGCGTGGAGTTTACGATGATGGAGAAATCCGTCAGAGGGGAGTGGTCTGGCCCGCGCAGTTTTCCCCCTTATGGGACCGGGAACACCCATAACACATGGTATGCCTGCTCGATGGTTGATGCGGACGGGAGGGAGATCCCATGGATCGACCGGGACGGGAATATCCTCAAAAATATCTCCGACCGATACCGTCCGGCTCCGGGACAGAAGTTTTTCCTGAAGGGAGGCGGGGAATCGGATTTTCCCCATTATGACACCAAGGGCCCTGATATAATGCCTGTGGATGAACTTCTGGAAAGGGGGTATAAACTTCCCTTTTATGCGGATCTGCCCAGTATGCCCGAACTCGAAAGAAAGGCCATCTGGGGATTGATGGTGGGACAGGAAGGAAAGACGAAGATTCCCATCCTCGGGGCGTACACCAAAGCGGGCTTTGACCCGGAGCTTGACCTTCTCCAGAGCTACGGAGATGGCTGGAAGTCGGGAAATTTTCTTCCTCAAGAACGTCAGCTTTTCGGGCTGCCTGGCGGGATGGTCAATGACTGGGAGTTGAGGACAAATCTGGAGGGATTGTATGCTGCGGGTGACCAATTGTTTGCCTCCAATTGCCATGGACATGCGGCCGCCACCGGTTACTATGCGGGAAGACATGCGTCTCGTTATGCTTCAGGAGCATCTCTTCCCGAAATAGAGTTCTCTCAAGTGGAAGCTGAAAAGAAGCGCATTCTCTCAATCGTCGACCGTGATTTTGGGATGGGATGGAAAGAGCTGAATGCGGGTATCACACGCATCATGCAGAATTATTGTGGAGAGGTTAAGAGTGAAGAGCTCCTCACGATCGGGTTGAAGCTTCTAAAAGATATTGCGCAGGAGAATGCTTCGGAGCTGCATGCACGAAATCCTCATGAGCTGGTCCGGTGCCTTGAGGTGTTGAACATCATGACTAATGCGGAGATCATTTTACATTCCTGTCTAGCCCGTCGAGCGAGTTCGAAACATCTTCACTTCACGAGACAGGATTTCCCGGAGATAGACCCACCGGAATGGCATAAATTCGTGACGGTGAAACTTAAAAACGGGGATGTGATTACCGGCGAAAGGGCTCTCGATTATTATGGGGCTCTTGAGGGTAATTATTCGGCTTTTAACCAGGATTATCTGAAGGGGAACAAACAATGAGGGCAAAAAAAGTGGCTGCCTTTCCAGAGCCTGCACTCTTCAAGCCCCTGGCGTTCGACCCCGAGATCTGCAACGGATGCAACATTTGCATCGATGTCTGTCAGGTGGATATCCTCTATCCCAACTCCGAGGAGGGAAAACCGCCGGTCGTGCTTTATCCTGGAGAGTGCTGGTATGGGGGCTGTTGCGTGGCCATATGCCCGAAACCCGGAGCCATAGAGCTAAGGGTACCGCTCGCGAACAGAGTGTACTGGAAACCGAAACCAAAAGAAGAAAAATAAAGCTAAAATTAATGGAGAAATAAAATTTGTTTCTGGATGAGATTAACCTGGTGTAAGAATTCACTCTCGAAAGTGTGATGAATTATGGAATTGAAAAAGATCCCCCATAAAATCTCCTACAGAAAGGTCAAGTATTCCCGGCTGGAGTTTGTGACGGGCGAACTGCACATCGTCCTCCCTCACGGAGCAGATCCTGAAGCTGTCTATCGGAGGCACAGGAGATGGGTCAAGAAAAAGTATGATTTTATAGAGGAGTGCAAGAAGGTTGGAGCCGAGAGGGGTCTAGTCCAAAGGACAAATCAGGATTTTAAGACATCTGTCCATGCCTGTGCAGGAAAAGCTTCAAAGGAACTGAATGTGACGGTGAAGAAAATTGGATTCCGCAAGATGAGGACAAAATGGGCGAGTTGCAACTCAAGAGGGAACATAACCATCAACACCTTGATGAAGGACATGCCTGGCGAATTGATCGATTATGTGGTCTATCATGAGGTCGTTCACCTCAAGCAGATGCGGCACAATGATAAGTTCTGGGGGATTTTAGCGAAAAAATTCCCCCACTACAAAGAGCTCGAGAAAGAGCTGTCTATCTACTGGTTTCGGTTGAATTTATGATGCCAAAAACTAATGCCGCCAGGAATTCTGTATCTTGATGAGGAACTGATTCAAATCTGAAATCCACATCCGGCTCTTTATAAACACCTTATTTAAGTGGAAACCGATAGGCAAGATACAAGGGGTAATTGTGCATTTTGGCGGATTCATTAAACTCAAGATTTCTCGCGCTGATACGAGTCCGGTAGGGCACATCATATTTAGATGCAAACACATTAAGACTTTTTAATTTGCCTGAGTGTCCTGCTTTTACTTCTACAGGTAACACGTCCCCTTTAACTTCGCGCAGGAATTCGATTTCCGCTGTGTTCCTCATCCATGCATACAGGTTTCCGCTCCCAGAGTATAAGAACTCTTGAGCCACAAAATTTTCACAAAATGCTCCTTTAAATGTAGAAAATGAATCATTTTGCTGGAAGATGTTTTTAGGATGGAGTTGGGCGAGGCTCCCCAGAATGCCGATGTCGAACAAATATAGTTTAAATCTGTTTTCTTTTGTAAAGGCGGTGAAGGGGATCTGGCCGGAATTTGTAATTTTCACTTTAATCAATAGACCTGCTCCACACAGCCAATCGATAGGAGATCTCAACTGTGAAAATCGGCCGCTCGGATGAACCTCTTTTGCCATAAACTTCTTATTTTCTCGTGCAAGTTGTGCAGGAGTCGATTCAAAAACAGCGACGATTTCATTTCCCCGAATTTTTCCTGAATACTTTGAAAAATCACTCATATAAGCTGTTATCAATTCTGTCTGCTTTTCCCTTACCTTGAGGAACGCCTCTGCTTTGCTTGTAGAGTTCTCAAGGTAGGTTTTTACAGCCTCAGGCATTCCGCCCACAACAAAATATTCCCTGAGATGATTCATATAATGTTCGTGAACCGATTTGGAGAGAATTTCTCCCTTAGAAATTGAGCGAAGTTTTTTAAATCCTCTTTCGTCTCCAATGGCTAGAAGGAACTCCTCGAAAGACATTGGGAAAAGGTGCAAAAAAGACACCATTCCGACTGGGAATGGCTCCTTGCTGTGTGTGACTCCAAGAAGCGAGCCAGCGCAAGCTACTGCCAGTTGGGACATATCTTCATAGAAGTATTTCAAACTGGTTAAAGCTCTGGGACAATCCTGGATTTCGTCGAAAAAAACTAGATCATTGTCTTTATCAATACGTGAATCCAAGTAGAATTCCATTGCTTCAAGGATGGATGATGGAGAAAGATCGTCTGAAAAGATTTCACATGCACTTTTATCTTTTTGAAAATTGAAATGATGGACAGCTCTGAATTCATTTTTTCCAAATTCAAGCAGAAGAAAGGTCTTTCCGGTCTGACGGGCACCTTTTAGAATTAGCGGCTTTCTAAATTTGGACTCCTTCCATGCTAATAATTTGTTGTACAATGTTCTTTTCATGTCTTTTTTATATCATAAAATG
>CAZXJE010000030.1:6010-19270 GCA_964640835.1 uncultured Eubacteriales bacterium | reverse complement strand
CGCCATGGCGGCAATAAAGATCAATACACTCAAGCTCGTGCGGTAGGCGTAACTCTGAAGCCAGTTTTTCATCAGGAAATATGCCGCAGGCCAGGCAATAATGTTCGACACAAAAACTAGTAGAAAAAACTCTTTGCAGAGCAGCACCGTGATGTTCGAAACCGTGGCTCCAAGAACCTTTCGGATACCCACTTCCTTAGTTCGCTGCTCAGATGTGAAAGAGGCCAATCCGAATAGCCCAAGGCAGGCGATAAAAACTGCCAGGACTGCGAAATATTTTAGCAAAGTTCCGATGGATTCCTCGCGCCGGTACATCTCGTCGAAATTCTCGTCCAGAAAATAGTATTCGAAGGGATACGTGGGAATCACTCTTTTCCAAATGTTTTCTATGGCTCCCAAAGATTTTGAAACATCTCCAGGGGGGATTCTCATGAGCATAATCCGGGTGGGTGTCTCGGATAAGGATAGAGCTAAAGGCTCTATCTTGTTCCGGATAGGCTGATAGTGCCAGTTCTCCATCACTCCGATTATCGTGCCCTCCCGGCCGACAAAGCTAAATCGTTCTCCGACTACGGATTCCTTTCCCATCAGCTTGGCCACTTCCTCATTGACGATAAATGCAGTTTTACGATCTGAAGAATACTCTTTCGAAAAACCTCGACCCTCTTTCATTTGGATCCTTAATGTCTCGATAAAATCAAAATCGACAGAGTTGAATCCTATTAGCGTCGAGAAGTTAGGATCTTTGCCATCCCAATCAGCACCAGCGGAGTTGCTTCCGATTTGAGATGGAAGTTGACCGGTGGCTGTTACATTCATGATATGCGAATCCTTTATCAATTCTGTTTTTAAAGTATCGTAGACCTTTCTCACATCTTCTCTAAGAGGAATATACACCAAGTGTTCCCTGTCCCAACCAAGCCGGTGATTTTTCATATAAGTTAACTGCTGGTATACAACGACTGTCCCAATGATCAGTAAGATCGAAAGCGAGAACTGGACCACAACCAGAACCTTCCTGAACAGGGAACTTGCGGCTCCGGATTTATTAGTCCCCCGGATTACTTTGACCGGCTGGAAAGCCGATAAAAACAGGGCTGGATAACTGCCGGCAACCAAACCCGTAAAAAACGTGATCGCAGCCAATCCGATTAGGATCGTCCCGATTCCACCCACACTCCACGAGAGTTCCTTATCAGCAAATTTACTGAACGCTGGCAAGATCAATGTGACAACTCCAGCCGCGAGAACTAAGGAAATAAATGCAAAAATGACAGATTCTCCATAAAACTGCCGGATGAGATGGCTTTTTAGAGCGCCGACGACTTTCCTCATTCCAACTTCTTTAGCCCTGTTTGCAGAACGGGCTGTGGACAGGTTCATGAAATTGATGCATGCAATCAACAAAACGAAGAGAGCGATGATAGAGAATATATAGACATACTGAATAGCTCCAGGGCTTTTCTCATATCCAAAATAGGAATGGAGATGAATTCTCGTGAAGGGCATTAGCATAAGGTCAGTCACACTGTCGGGGACCTTTGTCTTTATAAAACCAAAGATCTTTTCATTGACTTGTTCCATTGTTGAGTTTGGACTGAGCTGCACATATGTCCCGATGGAATTGCTGCCGAATTCCTGATTAGTCCTTCCAATTTTTTCTAAGAATGAGTAAGGAACTGCTACTTCAAACCGCAAGGACGAATTGTGGGAAATTCTCTTCATCACTCCACTCACGGTAAATTCGTATGTATTATTAACAGTGATCACTCTGCCGAGCGGGTCTTCATCTCCAAAATATTTTTGTGCGATATCTTCATCTAAAACGAGTGAATAAGGCGAGTCTAAAGCATTGTCTTTGTCCCCTTTCATGAATGGAAAGTCGAACATCTGGAAAAAAGAGGGGTCAACAGCTCTTATGCCGTATTCAAAAAATGCATTCTCTCCATATCGGAACAAATGACCCCCTGTCCAGACATAACGTGTGGCATCAACGATTTCCGGGATCTCCTCTATGAGTGCCGGGGCCAAAGGATAAGGGGTGACCCTCACATGAAATATTCTTCCAGAGTAATGCTGATCTTCCTCGATACGGTAAAGGTGGGGTGCATTTTCATGAAATTTATCATAGCTCAATTCATCCAACACCCAGATCGCAATGAGGAGACAACAGGCCATTCCGATGGCAAGACCTGTGATGTTGATCAGGGAATACCCTTTGTGTTTTCTGATGTTTCTTAATATGACCTTTAAATAGTTTTTAAGCATAGCCACACTCCAATACATAGAATTTGCTAGGAACGATGGGATGGATTTGAAAATCTGCCCCCAATACCAGAGGGAAGCTGAAAAGGCCCCCCTTTCCAAAACGATCTCGGAATAGATCTCCTCGAAGTCACCGATCAAGGGGAAATGTTCGCTGTCGCCATAAGCGCTTGAAAGAAGCTTAAGCCCTAGCCGTGAAGGGCGATTTCTTTTATTACTCATGTATTATTCCCGGTTTAGAAGGCGAAATCTGAATATCCTTCCCACATGATCTCATTGACCCGTTTGATCTCATTAAGAGCCTCGATTCCCTTTGCAGTAATCTTGTAGTATCTTTTGCTCAACCCGCGCCTTTTTTCATTGGCTTCTCCGATGTAGGAGGTGAGAAAGCCCTTGTTGGTGAGGCGTTCAAGAGGAAAGTAGACTCCTCCCAATGATATTTTCTTGCGAGTGACCTTACGGATGTGTTTGTAAACAGTTGTGCCATAAGCGTTTTCTCCTAGCCTCAAGACAGATAACAATATCAATTCTTCCAATTTTGTCAGCATTTGCATGGTTTTACCTCACCTTATGAATGAGAATATTCTACATATTAGAATACGTTGGAAAGTTGAAAAAGGTTGTCAAATTTCTAAAAATTAGAAATATTTTGATCCATAATGGAAAAGGGGACAGGCTACTTTTTTAATTACCCCTATAAAAAGTAGCCTGTCCCCTTTTTTGTCCCTTTTTTATTCGTAGCGGAGGGAATCGATGGGATTGGCGATGGCTGCTTTTACGGACTGATAGCTCACCGTTAAGATTGCAACTCCAAGCGCCACGATTCCCGATAGAGCAAAAGCCCAAATGTCGATATCTATCCTATAGGCAAAGTTTTGAAGCCAGCTGTTCATGGCAAAATAGGCCAGCGGCCAGGCAATCACCACAGATATCAAAACCCACTTTGTGAATTCTTTGGTTAGAAGCACAACGATGTTGCTCACTGTGGCTCCGACAACTTTCCGTACCCCAATCTCTTTGGTTCGGATCTCAGCGGAATACGCAGATAGCCCGAAAAGGCCCAAACAAGAAATAAATATTGCCAAAAGGGAAAATGCCTGAAAAATTTCGTTTACTCTATTCTCTCCTTCATAGAGACGGTTGAGGTGTTCGTCCACAAACGTGTACATGAACAGCGTCTCCGGGGAAATCTCTCTGGCTTTCATCTCAAGAAACTCCAAAATATCCGCGGTGTTGTTCCCCTGAAATTTAACCAACAAATATCCTGCCCAGGCCGGATTGTACTCCAGAACCAGGGATTCGATGTTGTCATGCAGGGAGGCAAAATTAAAATCTTTGACAACACCCACGATCTCGGCATTGGTCCCTCGGAAATTGGACCCCAATTTTCCCACAGGCTCCTTCAATTCGAGGGCCTGAACCGCAGTCTCGTTGAGGATGAACTCAGGTTTATACTCGGCGCGCCGTGTGAAATTTCTGCCTTCTTTCAGCTGGATATTGAGGATTTCCAGAAAATTCTCATCAACGCGCAAGTATCTCATGCTGGGGAGGTTTTTATCCTCAGGGGTTCCTTCAGGTCTGAGATTCTCTACGCTGAACCTGTCACCGGGCAGGGTGGAAATAACTGTAACCCCCGATATGGCCGGATTCCTCAAAAATTCTGTCTTCATGACACCTGTTTTCTGAACGATTGTGCGGCGGAGGCCACCATACAGCTCGATGGCTACGAGCTTGTCCTTCTCGAATCCAAGACTCATGTTCTGGAATAGATCCAGCTGCTTGTATATCGTGATGGTACTGAAAATCATAAATATGGAAATGACAAACTGAAAGATCACCAGTCCCTTTCTGACTATCGTGACTGAAGAGCTGGGACCTCTCAAGTTTTTGAGCGTATTTGCCGGCTTAAATTTCGACATGAAAAAAGCCGGGTACAAACCTGCCAAAGTCCCCACTAGAACAATGATCAAACCTATAAAGCCGATGTTTTCTGGAGTTAAAATACGCACAAAGCCCAGGTCTTTTCCGGCAAGCTGATTGTAAAACGGAAGCGTGATGTCAAAAATAACCAGGGCGAATGCCGCTGCAATCAAAGACATTATGTATGACTCGCCCAAAAACTGTTTCTGCAATTGATGACGGTACGCTCCCATGACTTTCCTGACACCGACCTCTTTCATCCGTTTGAATGCCTGAGCAGTTGCGATGTTGACAAAATTCACTCCTGCGATCAGCAGTATAAACAGAGCCACGCATGCAAAGACATAAACATATATGATATTGCTGTTGGGTCCCATCTCCTGTTCCAGGCGGGAAAAAAGATGAATATCCGTGATGGGTTGGAGATGCTGTTTTGTCCGAGCCAATATTTCTTCCCGTGTCCCGAATTCCTGATAAAACCGGGCCGTAAAATCGGGCATCTTTGCCCTGACAGTATCAATGCTTTGGTTCTCTTGCATAAGCACATAGGTATAAAACCAAGCCCAACCGCGGCTGACCATCCAGTCTTCAGCACCACGTTCCTTCATTGTTTTGTACATCGTTGACATCGAGACGAGATAGTCAAACTGCCAGTGTGTGTTGAATGGGGCGTCTTCAATGACTCCAGTCACTTTATAAAGCCTTTGTCCGCTATCATCAGATATGGTCTTCCCGAGTGGGTCTTCATCCCTGAAATACCGCTTTGCCATACTTTCGGTCAGAACAATGGTATTGACACTATTGAGTGAGTTTTCGGGATTTCCTTCAATAAATTTAAGATCAAAGACTTCAATGGTTTCCGGATCAGAGAAAAATCCCCCTTTTTCTTCAAAACGCCTGGGCTCCCCCACTTTGGGAGTGTAGCTCAATACATTGGAATACCTGTATGCCAATCGAGTTGTGAGTTGGATCTCCGGGATCTCTTCTCTGATCTCAAGTGCGTGTAGAGGAGAGACCACAGCCCAGTGGTGAGATCCCTCATCCAGCCCCTCATTGGTGATCCTGTATATGCGGGCTGCCTTAGGCCAGTTCCGATCATAGCTCAGCTCTTCTTTCACATGGAAAAGGATGAGCAAACTGCATGCAATCCCCAGGGCAAGTCCAGTGATGTTGAGGACACTGTTCAACTTTTGTTTATAAATATTCCTTATGGCGATCTTTAAATAGTTTCTAAGCATATTCTTTGCATTTCAGGAAGCTTTCAAAACCATGCGCTAATTTTTGCGGGTATATTCATTTCAAATAAACTTTAAGGGCTCCATCCGGTCAAAATTCACTGCAATAATCATACCAACAGAACAGGCCTGAGATGGAAGGCCAATCTCTAAAAATCGCGGTGAAACATGTACGTTTTCGCAGCAAAGAGCGTGCGAATCCGGACACAGAAGAATTGTAAAAACAGCAACATTTTTATTCTTTCTCATACATCATAGACGGCAATTTAATTGTTATGGATGACATTTATCATGAATAACAATGTAACAATCTGATAATGCATCTATTATGTTAAATATCGACATTCTTTATGAATAATTCAGGCAACAGAAAAAGCTGATTCTTCACACAGGATATGTTATTGTATACGGCACATAGTATTTAATTTATGAGGGATTTTTTATTAAAAAAAAGGAGGACTTCGAATATGCCTAAAAAGCGTCTATTCTATTTCTGTCTGACCGTTATATGTGTTTCGCTCTCATGTTTGAGTTGCGCTAAAAAAGAGGAGCCTGCAGATCTTGTCTTGATGCAGGGAAAAATCGTGACCGTGGATGAGATCAAGCCTGAGGTCGAGGCGCTGGCAGTGAGAGGTGATACCGTCGTAGCCCTTGGAACTAACATGGAAATTGAACCTTATATCGGCGATTCGACAAAGGTGATCGATCTGAAGGGAAATCTTGCCATCCCAGGCTTTATCGATGCACATGCCCATTTCACCGGCATCGGACAGGCAAAATTGGGTTTGGAACTGATGCCAGTAAAAAATTGGGACCAAGTGATCGCCATGGTGGCTGAAGCCGTGAAGGGCGCTCAGCCGGGCGAATGGATCAGTGGAAGAGGCTGGCATCAAGAAAAGTGGGATATAACACCCGAACCCAATGTTGATGGACTTCCACTCCACTATGAGTTGAGCAAGGTTTCACCCGATAATCCTGTTTTACTGTCTCATGCCAGCGGTCATGCCTCGTTCGCCAATGCAAAAGCGATGGAGTTAGCGGGGATCACAAGAGAGACACCTGAACCCGAAGGTGGAGAAATCGTCAAAGATGCTAAGGGTAATCCCATCGGAATGTTCCGGGAGACAGCCCAGCGTTTACTGAGGGATGCGTTTTACACATGGCACGAGACACTAGGTGCCGCACAGATCACGGCTGAACGTCATAAAATAATCGAATTAGCTGATCAAGAATGTCTCTCTAAGGGACTTACGTCCATCCATGATCCCGGATCTCCTTTTGAAACGATCGACCTGTTCAAAGAAACAGTTGAACGGGGAAAACTCGGAGTTCGTCTCTATGTGATGATACGGGATAGCAATGAACGCATAAGGGAGAAAATCAGCGAGTACAGGATTATGGGTATGGGCAACAATCACCTGACAGTCCGGTCCATTAAACGGTCGATCGACGGAGCGTTGGGACCACATGGAGCCTGGCTTCTCAAGCCCTATGAATCTCTCCCGACAAGCGTCGGATTGAACGTTTCGACCGTAGAGAGTGTCACAGAAACAGCCCAGATCGCCATCGAAAATGACTTTCAGCTCAATGTTCACTGCATCGGAGATAGGGCAAACCGGGAGACTCTCGATATTTTCGAGGAAGCGTTCACTGCACATCCAGATAATAACGACCTGAGGTGGAGGATCGAGCATGCACAGCATCTGCATCCCTCCGACATAGCCCGTTTCTCTCAATTGGAAGTGATCCCATCGATGCAGGGAATCCACTGCACATCGGATGGCCCCTATGTACTCAAGCGATTGGGAGAACAACGCGCAGAAGAAGGCGCCTATATCTGGAGGAAACTGATGGACACAGGAGTGGTCATCTGTAATGGAACCGATGCCCCCGTCGAAAATGTGGATCCCATTCCATGTTTTTACGCGACTGTCACCCGGATGATGAAGAATGGACAAACATTCTACCCGGACCAGAAGATGAGCCGTGAGGAGGCATTGCGATCCTACACAATCAATTGCGCTTATGCTTCTTTCCAGGAGGAGATTCTCGGATCTCTGACGCCGGGCAAATTGGCAGATATCACGGTTCTCTCTAAAGATATAATGACTGTTCCTGATGAGGAGATTCTCGACGCAAAAGTCCTATACACCATTGTCGGCGGAAAGGTGTTGTACCAGAAATAAGCTTCCTTGCTCTTTATGTCGAATCCATTTTCCTAAACGGACAATGGTGTTTGATGTAGGGTCCGTTCCCCGAATGGACCGTTTAGGAAAATGGGTACAGGCACCTCATTCCATGTCGGAATATCGGAGCCAGTCCCCTTTTTGTTCAGCTGATGGTCTCAGAAGGTCTTTGGGAAGTTTTTCTCGACATGCGCGTCTAATAGCATATGAACTCCAGTTTTGTGAATTGTTTAATATTGTGTCGTGCAAGCGGATGTGATATATTCGAGCATCAAATTATTGTAAATAAACCGATTTTATATTGATCAATTTAGGAGATTGTGGATGAAAAAATCAATGATTTTGATCGCAGCTTTATGTTTTTTAGTCTTTTCGACTGTGATCGCACAACAGGCGAAAGAAGAAGAAAAACCTGATCCAATGGCAAATTTTTCCCTGGTTGATGAGATCCAACCCGTTCCTGAAGACATGAAAGTGGGATTTGAATCCATCACGGGAAAAGATGCCGTCACGTATCTTAAATTTATCTCAGATGATCTCCTCGAGGGAAGAGACACCGGGAGTGATGGATATGATATTGCCGCCCTTTATGGGGCGACCATGTTCGAGCTCTGGGGCCTCAAGCCGGCAGGAGATAAAATCAGACCCCGGATGGATATGCGCCGCATGATGATGGGCGGACAAATGGCGCAAAGCTCCAAAAGAAGCTATTTTCAGAATATTGCCATGCGGGAAACATTAGAAACGGACGGAATGGCCATGGCCGCGTGGCAGAAAGGCCCGCAGAAAAAGACCCGGGCTTTCTCTCCGAATATCGATTATAGCTATTTTGCCTCAGGCTCACAATCTCTGACGGCACCTGTGGTCTTCGTGGGATATGGCATTCAAGAAAAATCTCTGAAGTTCGACGAGTACAAGAACCTGGATGTCAAAGGCAAGTTTGTCATGATGATTTCTGAAGCACCCGGAAAAGGCGATCCCGATTCTCCATTCAACAAGGGCGAGTTGAAAGCGAAATACTACCCTCAGCGCCGCCGCATGAGGCGGATGACAAATCCAAAAACCAAACTGGCTACCGATTTGGGGGCGTTGGGTGTCCTGTTGGTTGAAAACTCACCTCAAGACAATCCAGATGCAGCACGCCAAGCTCTTGACAGACAAAAAATTTATGATGATAAACCCATAATCCCCGGTGAACGCCGAAGAATCGCTCTCATGGAGAGCAGAGGACCTCGCATGCCCTGGGATTCAGTTGCAACAATCCGGGTTTCCAGAGAGATGGCAAACCAGATCCTGGATTACGTGGATCAGGATGTGGATACTCTCAAAGGGAAGATCGAAAAAACACTCCAGCCCCAATCTATGCCACTTCAGGGAGTGACATTCACTATTAAGAGCACGGCCAAGACCAAGCTCATCAACAGCATGAATGTTCTGGGATACATCGAAGGCTCTGATCCGGAACTGAAAAAGGAAGCGATCGTGATCGGTGGCCATTTGGACCACCTGGGAATGCGGGGTGGTTATATTTACAACGGCGCTGACGATGACGGCTCCGGTTCTGTCGGTGTTTTAGAGATCGCAGAAGCCTTTGCCAAAAATCCTGTCAAGCCCAAAAGATCGATCGTGTTCGCTCTCTGGACGGGTGAAGAAAAAGGACTCCTCGGCTCAAGGTACTATGTGGCCCATCCCTTCATCGAAAAAACCTATTGTAACCTGAACCTCGATATGATCAGCCGTGTTTACGAAAAAAGCCGGATAGCGATGATGGCCCGAATGTTCGGAGAAAACATACCCAAGGAGGCATTGGAAAAGATCGATGCGAAGAAATTTGTCAGTCTTTCCTACCATGCCGACACTCCCGAGCTAGGAACCATCATACGGGAAAATAACAACTATGTCGGCCTTCATTTAAGCATGCGTGCATCCAGTGAAGGCATGGGTGGAAGCGACCACGCACCCTTTGCCATGAACAACATCCCTTGGGCGTTTTTCATTGCAGCAATGACCGAAGACTATCACCAGCCCACAGATTCGGTGGAAAAGGTGAGTCCGGAGTTGATAGAAAAAATTAGCCGCATCACTTATCTCACGGCATTTACATTAGCGAATAATTGATCCTTGTAACGGCAACTGAACAATCTATCAACGAAGTTTTCAGCTCCCATCACAGGCTTTAACCGCCTCAAGGATGTGGAGCCCGGGGAACTCCTTCTGGATATCGGCTCTGGCTGTGGCAGAGTCCTCGATTATTTAGAGAAAAAAGGATTTACGCACGTCTTCGGGCTGGAAAACAATTTTCGGTTTCTTGAAAAAAGTCACTTCTCTGTAGTCTGTGGAAAGGGGGAACAAGCGCCCTTCAAAGATGAAAGCTTTGGCGTGATTTTTTCCATCGGGTTGCTCTCCTACATCCTAAAAGATTCAAAAAGAACGCAGCTTTTAAAGGAAATCTACAGGATCTTAAAATCGCGGGGACTTCTCTTCATGTCCTGTTTTCTGATCAGCAGCGATGAATACCATCAAAAAAAATACCGGGAAGGTCAAATAGAATCTGGAACATACGGAATATTCGAATCAGATTCAGGGGGAATTTTTCGCCACTCTAGAGAGAACGAATTAAGAGAGCTTCTCGATAATTTTCGCATCGTCAGTTGGAAGCCTCACCCATTCACCACCATGAACAAACGAGAGGCTTTGGGTGTTATTATTCAAGCTCAGAAGCAAAAATGAGCATTTGAGGTTATCAATTGCTTTATATAGAATCAGAAGAGATGCTCTAAGATCACTTACCATTAAAGAAAAACTGCTTGGTGTTATGAGGCTAATCGCTGACAGTTCCCAATTGAGAGAACTGAGTGAGGTTTTGATCACTTCCTAATGATCCCACAGAGCAAAAGGCGAGTCGATTTGGCACGCCGGGCAGGATTCGAACCTGCAACTTAGTGGTTAGTAGCCACTCACTCAGCCCTTCAATCCTGCCACCCTCTCCTGTGAGCACTTATTCTGAAGGATTCATCTGTCATCTATTCAGGACAGAGAATACCCATACTTTTTCAGTCATTCCCTTTAGTTACTTGGTATAAATCTTGCGGTTGCAATAAATAAGGGAGATAGCTATGAAAAAATTCTTACTTTTCATTCTAATTATCATTCTATTCTTGGGAATTTCCTCCTGTACTTCACACATGGATAAATACAATGACAAGAGCGATAATGTACGTTTTTACCATGGTCTAAAACTCCAGGATGTATTCATATCCGTGGAGAATTTCTCGGCTGAAGAAATTGAATTTAAGATCCGGAGAGGACCCCAGGTTAATTATCTCTATCACATCATCATAGACGAAAATGAAGAACGCATATCAGAAGGATGGTATCCTGCGTATAAAACGAGGATGGAACATTACACTGTCAGGATGAAGCCGAAAAAAGGAAATACATTTCAACCCGAAAAAAAGTACCGCCTCTGTGTAACCTCACAGAATCCAGAACTCATCTACTATTTCACGAATAACGTAAAATGCCTTATTGATTACGAGTTTGTGCTCCCTCAAAAATAAGGAGATAAGGTGGCACGCCAATCCAAATATCTGTAGGAGTAATTTCCTTGGCATAGAATTTGCTGCATTTTTAGAGTTAGCAAAACTAGAAAGGCAGATGAAGGGGAAAGTACACCAAAGATTATTGCATTTAACACTAGTCGTACTCTCCTTTGGATTTATTCAGACATCTCAGAATCCCAATTCAATCGCTGTAAAGGCACTGCACAGGATGGACTATATGGAATACAACCAAGCCATCCAATATCTCAATTTGATACTCTTGGTCGATCCAAAAATTGAAAATGTCCGAACTAAACTCGGATTTTGTTATTACAGAATACGAGAATACGAGAAGGCGATAAAAACACTGAGAGAGGAGATTTTTTACTTCCCGGAGAACTTGGACGCCTTTATATATCTTAGCTATATATTGTTTAAACAAAAGAGATATCAAGAGGCAGAACGAACATGCTTAGCATTCTCCAATAGATTGGATGAAAGGATACATCGCAGGTTAAAAATAATTTATAAGGCATATGGATTATCCGACGAAAATGTGAAAGCATTTTATACCAACCTCAAGCAGGAGAATCCTAATCTAGGCTTACCCTACTTCATCCTCGGAATCTGTCAAAAAAAGAATAGTGATTCTGAAGATGCGAAAAGTAATTATGAAATGGCCAAATTCTTTGGCTATGAATCCGCCGAGTGTAACAAACAGTTGATAGATATCGAAATATGCCAAAACAATTTGGATAAAGCATTGGCGATGGCTGAATATACTCGGACCAATTTAGGTGAGAATGGTGAGTACTTATTTCTTCTGGGATATATTTATTACCAGCAAGGCGAAACGGAGAAAGCGATTAATGCTTTCAATAGGTCCGTTGAGCAAAAGCCCTATCTTATTGAGACTATGAAAAACTTAGCGAGGATCTGTTATAACGATGCCGCATTTGAAAATACAGCCATCTTGTGTCACCGGCTACTGAAAATTACCCCTTATGATTATGAAGCAAGATTTTTGTATGAGAACTCGATTAAAGCTCAATCCAGGGAGATTACAGCTTATACGAAAAAGGTTGAACTATCCAAAGAAATTGTGAATGATGTCTCGCTTAAATTTAGATACACAATTAAAAAAAACATAAATGCGATTATCCATTATATTAACAGTCAAGCTCTAACTAAAGTTCGTTTGGGACAGAAAGATCGAGCAATACAATTAATAGAAAAATTTTTGGAGATCAATGATCAATCCCCCGAACTCAACTACAACCTTGCGCAAATCTACGATATGAACAATAACCTCCAAAAAGCCATGAAATATGCTTGGCGGTCAATAGAAATCAAAAAAGATTATCGAGATGCCTATGACTTGATCGGAAATATATTTTTTAAGATGGCTGACTATGACACTTCTATTCAATTCTATAGAAAAGCATTAGCGATTAATCCTAATGATGCATGGGCACACTACAACCTAGGGTGCGCCTATATGGCAAAAAAAGATTTTAAGAACGCCGAAATAAGTTGGAAGAGTGCCTTGAGGCATGAAAAAACAGATAGAGAAGAGAGGGAGGAGAAGTCATCAGAAAATAAACTAAACATATCAATAATAGTTATAAGCAGGCGCATCGCTTTTCATTCCCATAGATCTTTGGGTCTTTTGTACGTGAAACAGAATAGGACGGAAGAAGCTTTGAATGAATTTCAATTGGCTCTAAAGCTCGAGCCTAACGAACCAGAGCCGCATTATGAAATTGGTAAAATCTATCAAAAAATGTCTGAAGAAAATGAAGAATATGTTGCAAAGGCTATCTTTTACTACGAAAAATATCTCTATCTAGGAGGCAAAAAGGAACAAAAAGCTAGGAGATTATTGGAATCTCTGAAATAATTCTATTAAGGGCATGGATTGAGCGACATCGGACGATTCCGATCCAACCTAACCCAACCTTCCTCGAATCACCGACGAGGGGACCCGACAAAGTCGGGCACGAGGACTGTGTGAGCATGGTAAAACCCAACGGACAGAGTAACAAAAGCTGAGGAGTATCTTTGTGAGGAATTTAATAAGCGTGCGGAGTTCCGCAGCGCATAATAAGAACA
>CAZXJE010000030.1:3598-6000 GCA_964640835.1 uncultured Eubacteriales bacterium | reverse complement strand
ATCCTTTAAATAAATCAATGGGTGGGAGGGCGGCGTTAAAAATCTGACGGGAGCGAAAACATCTCCTCTGATTCTATCCCATGGCTTCTTTCAATAGTTTTTTTTCAGATTCATGCCTGAATAGAGGTGCCCGACCTCATCCGCATACCCATTGAACATCAATGTCGGACGTTTGCCTTCCTCTCCGATCCGTCGCTCTCTTGCCTGGCTCCAACGGGGATGTTTCACTTCGGGATTGACGTTTGCATAAAATCCATATTCTCTTGAATTTGCTTTCCGCCAGCTTGTCTTCGGCATCTTTTCAACAAAGCGGACCTTTACGATGGACTTAGCACTCTTGAATCCATATTTCCAGGGGACGACGATCCGGATGGGCGCTCCGTTCTGATTCGGTAGGATCTCTCCGTACATGCCTACAGCGATCAAAGCAAGCGGATGCAAAGCCTCGTCCAAACGTAGAGCTTCTGTGTATGGCCAATCGAGAACGCGCGTGCGCTGGCCAGGCATTTGCTCAGGCACATAAACAGTCTCGAATTCAACGAACTGCGCTTTCGATGTTGGCCGACATTTCTTTACAAAATCGGCGAGAGAGAATCCTACCCATGGAATGACCATGGACCATGCCTCCACACAACGCCATCGATAAATGCGCTCTTCAAGAGGAAACATACTTATGAGCTCGTCGATATCGAATTTAATTTTATCTTCGACCAATCCTTCCACTGAAAGAGACCAAGGCCGTGTGCGGAAATCGCGGCTTATATCTTTAACAGATCTTTTTCCGGTAGAAAATTCATAGAAATTTGTATAAGTTGTTGCTTCCTTATAGGGAGTTAATCTGTCCTGGACAACATACTCACCCCGCTTCGCAAGCGTGAGTTTTTGCCCATGTCGAGAATCTTTCTGGAAGTAAGAGCGTGGGAGGAACAATCCGCTGGCTGCCAAAGAGGCTGAACCGGCAAGGAATTGGCGGCGATTGATATAGTGTTTTTTATCGGTGATCTCTGAATATTTGATCGCTTGTGCCTTTTTGCTAAGCATGGTCACCCTCCGGTTCAATCCAATGCTCTGTCTCATGAACTATATATCACAGTCATTGAATGCAGTCAAAATAGCTAGGCTGTAGAGACCTTCCGCAGAGAGATACAGCGGGGAAGCATCCCCAAAACCGTGATGAATGACATCCGAGTGTCCCAATTGGTGGTTCGAAAACACGCTCAGTTTCCCCGGCGAGGAAACTTCGCTCGGATCCAGGCTTCCCTCACATCTCCTCCTGGGAGATGTACCATGCCCGTCCAGCCCTTCTCACGGTTTTCTCCACCACACAATGGAGACACTTAATAACGAAGAGAGAATTCATGCCATCACGGTTCTTAGGATGCTAACATACAGCGGTCTCGTATTGACTCATAGCCCAACTTTAACTATACTATATATATAGACTTTATGTAATCCAGGAGGTAACATGAGTCAAAAAATCGGCGGGATAATCGTGATCCTGATCCTGTTTATTGGATGGAACATCGTGACATCAAATGCCAAAGATAATGTTCCTTCGGAATTGCTTCTGGATGGAGAGACAAAAATGAAAAAAAAAGTCATAAAATCTGAGGAAGAGTGGAAAAAGATATTGACACCCGATCAGTACCGCGTACTGAGGAAAAGCGGCACAGAGAGGGCCTTTACAGGAAAATACGACAATTTCTATGAAGAGGGCATCTACACATGCGCCGCTTGTGGTACTCCCCTTTTCAGTTCAGAAACAAAATACGACCATGGGACAGGATGGCCCAGCTTTACTGCGGCTCTTGAAGAAAATAATGTCGAATACAGAGCGGACTATTCTCTCCTGATGAAGAGGACCGAAGTGAGATGCGGCGTATGCGGCTCGCATCTTGGCCATGTGTTTGATGACGGACCACCCCCCACTCATAAACACTTCTGCATCAATTCTGTGGCATTGGATTTCACATCGAAAGACACTGTATCCACATCCACGGTCTCATCCACAGGTCAAGAGCATGATCAGGAGAAAAAAACTGTGTCAGAGACTGCCACCTTTGCCGCGGGATGTTTCTGGAGTGTGGAGTATAAGTTCGGCCAGTTGAAGGGTGTTCTCTCCACAGCGGTCGGTTATTCAGGAGGAGAAGTCAAAAATCCCACTTACAAACAAGTTTGTTCAGACGAAACAGGGCATGCAGAAGCGGTGCACATCACCTATGATCCCGCAGAAATCACTTATGAAGAGCTTGTGGCCTTTTTCTTCAAAATCCACGACCCTACGCAACTCAACAGACAGGGACCTGATGTAGGGTCTCAATACAGGTCAGCCATCTTCTATCACGATGAGACACAGAAGAAGGCCGCTCTCAAGGTCATCGAAGATCTGAACACATCAGGAC
>CAZXJE010000030.1:0-3498 GCA_964640835.1 uncultured Eubacteriales bacterium | reverse complement strand
GAATCCTGGCGGGACAGTGTCAGTGAATGTTCAGTTTCACGAATTTTGATTCCCAGGATTTTATGTGGATCGATTCCCCAGGCTCTCCGATTATTTCCTCAATAACATTGACTTCGGTCAGGAGTTGTCTCCGAGAATCTACAAATGGTAAGACGACACTCAGTTCCGCGGGTTTTCCGTCTGTTTCTCGGAGATGCAGGATGATGCCTTCTTCATCCTGGGAGGGTTTTGCACTCACGAGAAGGATGTTATCCTCGTTTGTTTTTAGTAGCGACTGTGTGAGGGGGGCTTTTGAAGATTTCCCCCGGGGAAAAACTCTCGAGAGAAGTGGGACTCGCGAATTCCAGCTGAATCGAGTCGCATAAGAGTTGGACTTGTTTTTGGTGGACGTCAAAAAGTATTTCCACTTGAACTCACCTTCCTGGCTGGCACGGAAATTTGTGACCCAATAGTTATTCATCACCCAGGAATACACATGAGGGTCTAAAATCTGGGCTATGTACTGGAACTTACCAAGGTTGATATCGCCGAAATGCACAAGAGGGATCTCATCGCTGCCTAGGATATATTGACCGTCAGAACCACGGACAGCCACAAAATTTTGAACAGCATGCCAATCTGCAGATGTCCCTTCCAGCTGATTTTCTCCAGGATAAACCAAACCCCCATGGATCTCATAACAGGTTTTCCCATCACGCATCCGGAAGGGGAAAGCAATGTAGATCGCCTCTGGATCTGTGATCCCCCTCTTTGTGATCCGGTAATGAAGTTCGATCCTTTTTTCTGCCTTAAAAAGCCGTATCTCGCAGATCACCGGTTTCCCCTCTTCTGCCGTCACGCTCTCACCAGAAACGAACACACTCGACCAGACCGGGCCATCCCCCCCTCTCTCGACCTTAATGTGAGTTAGGGGTTTTCTGTCATAGGTGTTCAACCGAAATTGCTCCAACTGGGCCCTGTTGGAGATGGTTTCATGGACGAATTGCCCCAACAACCATGGACTCCGGGAATCCACTATTTCGAGGTGCAATTTTTTATCCACTAAGCTTGAGATGGCTCCGGTTTTCTTGTCGATCACAATTCTGTAAAATTCATTCTCTACAATTCCATTACGGAGTTTGTTGCGATTGGGATTCTCAGACCTCCCTCTCTTGAGCTCTATTCTGTAGACTTTATAGCCCATGGGTGGAATGTCTTTGCACCATAAGTTCCAATATGTACCATCCGCTCGGCTTCGAGATGCTTGTGCAGCGATTTTATGGCCATGGTCATCGACAATCCTAAAGGCTCTGCCCAGAGGTATGATCTCATGATCGATATAGACTTTTGCCAGGCCCGTGCGCGGCCAGTTTAACGTGTTAAACACACAAATGGTTGGCACATCTGATCGAGGAATAGAAGATTGTAAAAGTCCCATCCCCGCCTCCTGGAGAAGATGCGAGTCCTTTACCGCTTCCCAAACATATGCCGCCTTTTCCGACCACTGCACCATGCTGTTCTCGATAAGAGGATCGCTGATGCTCTCTGCTGCACCAAGTGTGTGTTCATCCCAAAAAAGCAATGCATCGTTGATTTTCTGCACCCTTTTCAATGCGGAGCTTGGGATCTGGTGTCCCAAGAGTCTTGCCATAGTAAGAAGTCCCTGGCTTGCTACAAGCTCTGCTTGGGATGTACGGGCCGCTGCTGTCTCGCGAGCGGCAGAGCCAAATCCGTCCGACCACCAGTCGGGCCATGCGACACGGTAAACATCAAGTTCCTCTGAATGGTTGCTCTCGATATACTCAAAAAATTCCCCGGCCGTTGCGCTCCGCAACTTTGGCCATTCGTATCTCTCGTTCCATTCTTTGATAAAGTTGCACCCCACGATGGCCGGAGGAGAATTATCTGTGTAATATCCGGAGTACTGAACTGCGATCCTGTTATACGGATAGTTTGCAGAGTCAAGGTCCTTGAGATACTGCATCAATTCTCTTTCGATGATCGGGAACTTGCCAGTATGGATCCCCCAGTTGTTACCCGTCATGTAATGGTCTGCGCGGAAGGCCAACACTCGTTTGCCTGACGCTGATTCCCACCAGAACGAGGTCGGTTTATCGAAAGGAATACGTGCACGATGCCCGTGCTGACCCATATTCAAATATTTGATACCCGCCGCCGGGAAAAAATCTGCAAAACACTAAGCGATACCATTGACATCATTTTGCATGGCCGTTGTTACAGGGATCCCTAAATCCTTGAATTGTTTTAGAGGAAGAAGAGAAGCGCAAAAAAGATTTTCGTCGGCGATTTCAGACATATTGAATATCATTCCCGTCACTTCGATGCGGCCCTCAAGGACACGCTGTTTGAACCTCTCAATCTGTGCGGGTGGCCGGTTATTCAGGTATTCTCTCACGCCCCAGGAAGATTCACACGTCCACCGGAATCGGGCTGCATCCGGGAAGTCATCCGTCAAGTCACAATAATCCAAGGCATAATCGATGAAGCGGATGTGCTCGGCCAAGATCTCGGTCTGTGGCCGCGTGTATCCAATATCCGTGTGGGTATGTTGAACAAGATAGACAAACCACTCCCGGATGGGCACCTGGATAAAGGTTTTTGTGACGGGGCTTCTCAAATCCATCTTAAAGAAAATTGTGCGTTTTTGTTCCCCTTTGACTTCAGGAAAATTGAGAACGATCCTGTTAAAGCCGAATTCCAGAATGGTCTTTACATCCTCGATCTCATCCCCAGAAATCGTCGCTCCTAAGGGATTACCGAGACGGATCACATCGAGGTGCACAGGCTGCCAGAGCCGACCATCTTTTCGGATGAGCGCGTGTTGCGGAATGACTGTGATTCCCGCCTGAACTGGACTCTGGAAAGTCATGTACCATACGCGACTTCCTGCAGTCTCCCCCATAACTTTCAGATTTAGTGTTTTTCCGCGTGGAAATGACGCCGCAGGAAGACGCATGGACACATAACCGAAGACATCGTCATGCCGGTCGATCAAGGTCACTCGGAATCGCAGTTCTGATTTTTCAGGCCCTTTTACAGTGATCTCTTTGATAGAGCTTGTCTTCGGGTTCGAAAAGCTGAACCACTTTTGTTCGTTTATATAAAGGTCATAGGTGTGAGAGTCCAGATCGACATCCATACCAAAGATCCAGATGAATGTAACATATTCCCTGTTGAAATCAGACGGGATAGGGGCAGATTCCCATTCAATAAAATCTCGCTTTTCCAGCGAGCGAACCAAAAGAGCATTCCGGACGTCCGGCTGAGGTGAGTGATACCGGATCGTGCCGCCAGTTATGGTTTTTTGATAACCTTGTAGCCATCGCGTCGGAGCCATCTGTACGGGAAGATTTCCAGCCCTAATAAACAGAATAATTGCAAGGCCCCAAACTGAAGCCCGCAAGAATTTCACGTTCCCTCCACAATTAAATTCTTAATCGATCTCTGTGATATCTTATCAAAAGAAAGCAGCTCTGTTTATATCATATGAGGAATATC
>CAZXJE010000029.1:14949-19426 GCA_964640835.1 uncultured Eubacteriales bacterium | reverse complement strand
GTAAGGTAGTTCTTAAACATGGAAATATCTCCTCCTTGCAGAGCGATCCATCTAATTATCCATACGGAAATTTTGTGCGAATAGTTCCATGGATAGTGGGGACGGGCCATACTAACATATTGATAATCGTACAATTACGGTATTATTTTGCCTCAAAAACTACCTTAGAAGTCTATTTTCTATAGCAAAAAACCAATTCTAACAAAAAATTAGATTATTTGAGTTTTATCGGCTAGAATGGAGAGGGAAAATGTAGTGTAGTTTAGTATCTGAGAATGAAGGAAATTCTGACCTTTTTCACTCTTTTTTTAATCCTGCACCTAAATCTGTCCACCTCACCCACCTCTTCTCCTCTCAATATATACGATAATTTAGGGGGAAACACGATGGAATCCAAGCCTCTCCTCCCGAAAACCGTGGGGATCTGGACTAGACCCGAATCACCCAAACTCATCAATACCAAAAATATATTCGATTACATGGACGGAGCAGGCGAACTCTATCTTGCCTACCGTTTCGATCACCTTGAATCCTACGAATATCAAGCAGAGGCCCAAAAAGAGATCCTCGTTGAGTTGTATTTTATGGAATCCTCGGACGATGCATTTGGTTTGCTTTCTATGGATTGGGGCGGTGAGCCTATGAATTTGAACACTTTGTCTCCAGAATATACTTCAACTGACAAACAACCGTGGCCAAGGGCTTTGTATGGTGAAGGACTCCTACGCATCTGGTCGGACAATATCTATGCAAGAGTCATGGCTTATCAGGAGACTCCAGAATCAAAACAGACTGTTCTCGAGCTTGGAAGCACGATTGTCAAAGGTCGAACCAATCCGCCTGCACCTGAACTGATGAAGGCCCTTCCAAGCGCTCTCCATCAAAGCTGGAAGCTCCGCAAAGATAGAGCTGGATATCTCCGTTCCCACCTGGTTCTGAATTCGCAGTATTATCTCGGCCATGAAAATATGCTCGACCTCAATCACACGACAGAGGCAGTCACAGCCCCCTATGAAAAAATGGATTCATCAGAGAGTCGGTCCCGAATACAGTTCCTTACAGTGAAGTACTCTAATCCTGAACAAGCAAAAAACGCACTCGCCCATTTTCACCGCGTTTATCTTCCAGACTATCCGCTCGAAAAGCGCTCATTACGCTTGGAAGATTTGAAGAACACTTTTCCCATCGAAGACGGATGGTTAGGTTATAGATTACAAGAGAACACCTTATCGTTCTTTTTTGAATGTCCCGACCAGGAAATGGCCAGGGCAATACTGCATCAAATCAAATAACACAACACGAATAGGAGGTGTAACATGCATCATAAAGGGAATGCACTGACACGAAGAGATTTTCTCCGAGGCACCATAGGTGCGACTCTGGGCGCATCCATCATGGGGCCTAAGTTTGTAGTTGCGGGGAGCAACACAGCAGGCTCGAGCCTAGTAACCATTGTCCGCGACAAAAAAGCTATGGATGCCAGCAATACCGTCGATCCTGCAGTCTTGAAGGCCATGCTAAACGAGACGCTTATCAAATGTACTGGACAAAAAACTCCACAAGACGCCTGGAACAGCCTTCTCAATCCCAGCGACACCATAGGACTAGTTCCCACACCACATCTCAATCCCACCCATGCGGAAGTGGTGGATGCGGTAAAAAACTCGCTCATCGAGGCCGGCTTCCCCGAAGGAAAAATTCGTGATGCCCAAGGAGGACCTGACAAACCCAAGCCATGCACGGCTCTCATCGGGCTTCCAGGACTCAAAGCCCACTGGCTAACCGGAATAGGCACGGTCATGAAACTCTACATCATGTACTCAGGTAGCCCCAGAAACTATCATGATGAGAAAAGCGCCAAACTGGGAGAAATTTTTCACCTGCCAATGGTGAAAGGAAAAACCAAACTGATGTTGATCGATGCCCTTCATCCGCTCTGTGACAAAGGACCCCAAGTGGATCCGCGCTACAAATGGGCCTACAATGGCTTGATCGCAGGAACAGATCCAGTCGCCGTAGAATCAGTCTGCCTCCGCATCATCATGGAAAAAAGGAAAGCCATGCGAGGAGAACCCTGGCCGCTCTCACCTCCGCCACTGTGTGTAGAAGCCGCCGACAAAGTCTATGGATTGGGCACGAGCAACTGGGACAACATCAAAGTCGAAACCTACGGTTGGGAGGAAGGCTTACTTCTCGGATAGACGACAATCTCCAGCAAAAAAACCAAACGGAGCAGAAAATCGTATAACACATCGTACGACTCATATTCTTTTGTAATTCTTTAGCATTTCATTTATGATATTGCCTTTAAATTCAGTTCGATAATTTGATTCAAGAACTAAAAATGCTTTGTATCTATTTTGCTCAATCACTCTAGGAGGTCATCCCTATGAAGAAATGGTCAACTTTTTTATTGTTTGGATTTGCGTTGATTTTGCTAGCCCAACCAGCTTCGGCTGAGGAGGCCCGATTGCTACGGGAACCAACAGTCCACGCTAATCAGATCGCCTTTGTCTATGCCAATGACATCTGGATCGTTCCTAGATCCGGCGGTGATGCCCAGAGACTCACCACACACAACGGGACTGAGATAAGTCCTGTATTTTCCCCTGATGGAAAATACATTGCATTTTCCGGCCAGTACGACGGAAACACCGATGTCTATATTGTGCCTGCGGAAGGTGGCGAACCCAAACGCCTGACATACCATCCCTATGGTGATACAGTCGAAGGGTGGACTCCCGACGGGAAGAAAGTCCTCTTTGCATCGGGACGAGATACAGTCCCCATCCCTTTCAATCGCTTGTGGACGATCTCCATCGATGGAGGGATGCCAGAGCCAATGCCCCTTCCCATGGCGGATAAAGGAGTTTACTCACCCGATGGCAAACGGATGGCTTATGTCCGATTACCGAATGCAACAACCACATGGCGCCATTACAGAGGTGGCCAGACAAATGCAGTTTGGCTTATCGACTTAGACGATTTCGACCTGGAAAAAATCCCCCGCGAAAACAGCAATGACACCGACCCCATGTGGATGGGCGGCACCGTGTATTTCATCTCTGACCGCAATCACACGACGAATCTGTTCTCTTATGATGTCAACAGCAAAGAAGTGAAACAACTCACTTTCCATGAAGACTATGACGTGAAGCGGGCTCGAGCAGGTGGAGGCGTTATCATCTATGAACAGGCTGGTTACCTCCAGGTCTATGATCCTTCATCCGGACAATCCTCTCAACTTCATGTGGAAATTCGAGGAGACCTTCCAGGACTAAGAGCCCATTTTGCTAAGGTCTCTAATCTCATAAAAAGTGCGGACATCTCGCCCACGGGTGTACGAGCTGTGATCGAAGCCCGTGGGGATATCTTCACCGTTCCCGCAAAAAAGGGCGATGCGCGCAACCTCACCCAAAGCCCTGGTGCCAACGACCGCTACCCCACTTGGGCGCCCGATGGAACAAAGATTGCGTATTTCTCTGATGAAGGCGGCGAGTATGAGCTGAAGATCATCGACCAAAAAGGACATAAACCAGCCCGCAGCATCGTATTGGAGAATCCCTCTTTTTATTACCAGCCAGTTTGGTCGCCGGATTCGAAAAAAATCGCTTTCGCGGATAAGCGCCTCAATCTCTGTTTCGTAGATGTGGCAAGCGGAAAGGTCACCAAGATCGACAAGGACACTTACGACCATCCCTACCGTTCTCTCGATCATGTTTGGTCACCTGATTCAAAATGGATCGCATATTCCAAGCGGTTGAATAACTACATGCACGCCCTTTTCCTTTATTCCTTGGAGAAGGGAAAATCATTTCAGCTGACAGATGGGCTCAGCGATGCTATCTCCCCGGCATTTGATGTTGGAGGGAAGTATCTCTATTTTCTCGCTAGCACCAATTTCGCACTCAACACAGGATGGTTGGATATGTCCTCTTATGAGCGGCCGTTCACCCGAGGCGTCTATTTGGTTGTCCTAAGCTCTGAAGACCCCTCCCCTCTTCTCCCTGAAAGCGATGAAGAGGGAGCTGAGAAGGACAAGGAAGAAAAAAAGGAGGGGGACGAGATCAAGCCAGGAAAAGAGGACAAGGGAAAAAAAGAGGATAAAGCAAAGGACAAGAAAAAAGAAGTCAGTGTGCGCATCGATCTCAAAGGCATCGACCAGCGTATTTTGGCGGTAGACATCCCACTTCGCAATTACAGTCAACTGAAAACGGCGTCGGAAGGAGTCTTTTTCTACGCGGAACATATTCCCAACCAGCAAGGAGTTTCTCTCCATAAATACGACCTGAAAAAGCGGGAATCCACACCATTCATGTCCGGAATTTCTGGCTATACGGTTTCCGCGGATGGAGAGAAGCTCTTTTATTCGGCGGAGAGGACATACGGAATCGTCGGCACAACCAAAAAGGCCAAAGTGGGCGACGGCAAGATCAAGATAGAGCGATGATCAAGCAGCCAATATTGTTTCAGCGAT
>CAZXJE010000029.1:0-14939 GCA_964640835.1 uncultured Eubacteriales bacterium | reverse complement strand
CTCCAGATGCGTGTGGATCCTGTGGCTGAGTGGAAACAGATCTATCACGAAGGCTGGCGCATCAATCGAGACTATCTCTACGATGCCAAAATGCACGGCGCAGATTGGGATGCCATGTACACGAAGTACAAATCCTTTCTGAAACATGTGGCGCATCGTTCCGATTTGAGTTACATCCTCCAGAACCTGATAGGAGAATTGACTATCGGCCACTCCTGGGCTGCTGGTGGAGCACTTCCCAGGGTAGATAGGATTCCTGTGGGCCTGCTTGGAGCTGATTATGTGATCGAAAATGGATACTACAAGATCGTCAAGATATTCACAGGGGAGAATTGGAATCCTGACTTGAAGGCCCCTCTGACTGCACCGGGACTGAATGTAAAAGAAGGGGATTTTATCCTAGAAGTGAATGGGTTCGAGCTTAAGGCTCCTACCAATTTGTATCGGCTTTTTGAAGGAACAACGGGGAAGCAGACAACTATCAGAATCAATGACAAGCCCAAGAAGGAAGGATCCCGTCTCATAACAGTGGTTCCGATGGGTGTCGAATGGCAGTTAAGGACACGAAACTGGATAGAAGATAACCGCCGCAAGGTGAATAAAATGTCTGATGGCCGCTTGGCTTATGTTTATTTACCGAACACCGCTGAAGCTGGCTATGAGAATTTCAACAGGTATTACTTCGCTCAGCAGGATAAGCAGGGTGCGATCATCGACGAGAGATTTAACGGAGGAGGTTCAGCGGCTGACTACTTTGTGGATTTGATGTCGAGGCCACTGATGAATTATTTCGCAACAAGAGATGGAAAAGAATCGCCAACTCCCACTGCTCAAATTTTTGGCCCCAAAGTGATGCTCATCAATGAGTGGGCAGGCTCGGGAGGAGATGCACTCCCCTTTTATTTTCGGTTCAGAAAGATCGGGCCGCTGATCGGGAAGACAACATGGGGTGGATTGGTCGGCCATCACGGCGGAGTGGACCTGATCGATGGAGGTTTCATCTCATCGCCGAATCTTGCATTCTATAACATCGAGGGAGAATGGGATGTAGAGAATGAGGGTGTGCCCCCGGATATCGATGTCGAGATGACACCTGCTTTGGTGATCCAGGGGAAAGATCCGCAGCTGGAGAGATCCGTTGAGGAAGCACTTAGGCTTCTCGAACAGGACACGTTTAAGCATACACCCCGTCCGGCACCTATCGACCGTGTCTCGAAGAAAAAATAGGATTTGGGGACAGTCCCCTATTCCCAGGGGTGAAGTAAAAAGGGGACAGGCTGCTTTTTTAATTACCCCTATAAAAAGTAGCCTGTCCCCTTTTTATTCTATGATGATTTCGTCGCAGAAAAGCCAGGCCTTTCCACCCGCCCCAGGATGCCAGTCGGGGCAGATCCCCACATTCCTGGCTTTGATTCGAACATAACGAGCTCTCATATCAGGAAGATCAGTAACATAATCCTTGAATTGCGGCTTGGAATTTCTGACTAAAGCTTTATCTCTGATGTGTTGGATCAGATCAAAGATCTTGCCATCTCTGGATATGGAGATTTCAACAACAGTGGGTAAGAATATCCAAACATACTGATTCTCTAGAAATCCACAAGTGATACGCTTTAGACGCTTGGCTTCACCAAGGTCAACAATTGCTTCAAGGTCATCTCCTTCGAATCCCTGCCAGGATCCATCATTATGAAAAGTGGAGCCTCGAATGCCATCGACAAGCGCCAGATCTCCGCTAGCGGTATACATGGGGCTGTAAAGCATCGCAAGATCGATCGTCTTTTTCAATGCGAGATGTTGCACTTTCTGTTTTTTGTGTAGCCATCTCATGCCACTTGCTCTCACATTTTTTCCCACCCTTCCCGTCAGACTATCGCCCAGATCGCCCCTGGCTTTCTCTGCCAAATCTTGAAGCTCTCTAACGATATCCGTATGTTGGACTGCGACATCCAAGGTCTCACCGACATCTCTTTCTAAATCATAAAGCTCCAATCCTGTCTGGGCAAAATTATAAGGGCCAGGATAACCATCTGCCCCGGGGACGACACCTCTGTAGGAATTGAATTCATGTGGAAAAAAGAGCTTCCATCGTCCCTTCCTGACCGCCCGCAGTTCTCTTCCATAGTAAAAGAAAAAATGATCACGAGGACTGGCATCCTCTTCGGCTTCCATTAGAAGCAAAATATTTACACCGTCGATCGGATTTTTTGGGATTGACGCACCAACAATTGTGGCGAGCGTGGGCAATATATCGATGGTTGCGGCCATTTTATCACAGATGGTGCCCGCTGGGATCTGTCCGGGCCAGCGCATGATGCACGGCACTCGGACGCCTCCCTCCCAGGCCGTACCTTTAGCTTCACGGAGAGGATAGGCAGATCCCGCATGGTTTCCGAAATTGAGCCATGGCCCGTTGTCGCTGGCGAATATGACTAATGTGTCTTCCTCCAAGTCGTATCTTTTCAGCGCCTTTAAGATCTCACCGACAGACCAATCGATCTCCATGATGACATCGCCATACATGCCCTGAGCGCTCGTGCCCTTGAATTTATCCGAGACACCGAGCGGCACATGTGCCATGGAATGAGGAACATAGAGAAAAAATGGACGATCTCTGTTCCTGTCAATAAAGCGCACAGCCCGTTCTGTGTATTGGGTTGTCAGCGTGCTTTGGTCATCAAGCGTAAGGACCTCTGTCACTTTTTCATTGCCCTCGATGAGCGGCAGTACAGGATAGAAGAACTTTGCTGGTTTTTCACCTGGGGCATCTTCTGTGAGGGGGCGACCGCTGTAATCCACAGGCCACATGTCGTTTGAATAGGGAAGACCAAAATACTCATCAAAACCATGTTGCAGGGGGAGGAATTCTTTGTGATGGCCGAGATGCCATTTGCCGAAAATGGCTGTCGCGTATCCTTTTTTCTTGAGGAGTTCTGCGATCGTTTCTTCATCTGGATGAAGTCCGTTTTCAGACCAAGGCATAAGGGCGCCTCGAATGCCAACACGTTCGGCATAGCAGCCTGTCAAAAGTGAGGCCCGTGAAGCGCTGCACACTGCCTGCGAAACGTAAAAGCTTGTGAACCGCATGCCATCTTCCGCCATCCGGTCCAAGTTGGGTGTCGTAAATCCTTCCGCTCCATAGCACCCCACATCCGCGTAACCTTGATCATCCGTAAATATAATGACCACATTGGGAAGACGCTCGGCTTCTTTTTTGCATCTAGGGATAAAAGCAACAAAAATGATGCAGGAAAATATGATTAGTCGCCGAAGATTTTTAATATTAGTCACTGATTTTCTCGTTCGATCGTCAAGTCGAGCCACTCTTCAAGTGTCTGGAACACTTCATCCTGCTGTGTCTCAGACAATGTCCGGATGAATGAATAGTGGTTCCCGTTCTTTACCCAGAACATCTTTGCGTTTGTCGCTCCCAAGTATTCGAGGTGGGGTGCTGACCAAGGATCATTTTCCCCATAGATATAAATGATATTGTTCCCTTGGGTCAACAACCACTTGTTGATATCTTCCATGAAAGTGGGGTCAAATGTCAAATCGGCATCTTTGGGGCCAAAGGCACTATTCGGATAATCATCTTCCCCTTCGCTCAAAAGATCTATGACGTTTTTGGTCACGTATCCATAATATCCGAGTTCAGTGGCGAATTGCTTCATGGCCGTCGAGTTGAATGCTCTGTCTGTGTAGGAACTCAGGGATACCACATCCTTTAGATGCTCGAACATTTCTTGTAGTGCGGCTCTCTCTCCAGGAATCGCACTACATTCGAGCGTGTGGTACTGCCAGAATGAGAACGGGTATTCCAGAACCGTATATTCAAAAGCTTTTAAAGGTGAGATCTTTTCAAAAGTATATCCTTTTTCATCACAATACGCTTGATAGAGCGGTAAAATTTCGTTTTTACTCCTGAGAATCGACCGCTGAAAAACGATCAGTCTGTGGCGGCAGATTTCGTCACCGACATGTTCAAAGAACTCATCGATTCGTGGCTCTTCGAGAGCTAGGTTAATGGGCGCATCGTATACGATGATGGCCGCCATATCTTCCGGGAAATGACGGCAGTAGATCAACGATGTCTGGCCTCCCTTGCTCCAACCTGTACTCACCCATCTCTTTTTATAATAACTCTTAAACAGCGTATAAATCCGATGATAGTCATGGCTGGACTGAAAGTTGTTCAGCAAAGCCCAGTCGATGGAATTTGGCTTTGATTCGCCAAAATAACGGTACTCCACTTGGAGTTCATTAGCATCGAGAATCTCGGCCAACTCTCGAACATAATTTTTGCCGGCGGCATAACCTTCGGTGACCAAGACCATCGGCCTATTAAAACCAGCATGGGAGAGAAACATCCTTTGCTGAAAAAAACCCACCTCCGGATTCTCATGATCGAGCGGTTGAATGAGCTTGATCTCGTATTTTGATTGAAATATGGGTGAATCCGGTTCTATTTCCTGGATAACTATACCAGGGATCTTTCGCAGCTCAGAAATTATATCTTTGGATTGGCCAGAACAGGATGTGAGATAAAATACGATCAGTGCTCCCATCACAGCAAGCGAAAACCATCGAGAACCATGGAACATTTTGAACTGTGCCTTCATCTCTGTTTTCAATTTCACAATCTTCCCATAGAGTCCATGAATTATACTGAAAATATTTTCTTCAGGAATGATCTAGCTCGCTATAATTATCACAGCCAATGCAAGTGGTCAACTATCAAGATTCTGAATTACAAAATATAAAGCCTTTGCCCCTAAGAATTAGTTTTTTGGGGGCCAAAAGGGCCTTTTAAGGCAAATAATTAGCAGGTTTTATCTGTTAATCTGATTATTTTCAAGAAGATAGGCCAGCCAAAGCACAAAAAAGACACAGCCAAAGCACAAAAAAGAAACTTTTTCTCAGACATGACGTCTTAATAAAGAGGACTTATTATATATCTAAGACTTGAAATTGGAGGTCTGGATGAAGTGCATTCATTTTTATCTAACTGTTTTTAGTCTTGTTTTTTTGTTTATACTCTCTTGTGATAAAACACCTACCCTCGGAGAAACCTTAGAGGCGGAAATCCCAAAACTGATGGAAGCGGCCGATATCCCAGGTCTATCTATGGCTGTAATCCGAAATGGGGAGATCTTTTGGTCCGGAACTTTTGGAGTGCGGAACCGGGAAACGAATGAACCTGTGGATGAAAACACCATTTTTGAGGCCGCATCTCTCACAAAAACCGTAACGGCGGTTGCAGTTTTGAAGCTCGTGGAAAGAGGTGTGTTGGACTTGGATACACCTTTATCTGAATATCTCCCCTATCCAAAGCTTGCGGGCGACGAACGGTATAAAAAGATCACAGCAAGGCATGTTTTGACGCACACGACCGGCCTTCCCAACTGGGGAAACAAGCTTCTCAGAGAACCGGGAGAGCTTTATGGTTATTCGGGCGAGGGATTTCTCTATTTGGGCCGTACTTTAGAAAAACTCACTGGTATGACTTTAGAGGAGTTTGTGCGAAAGGAAATATTCGATCCCTTGGAGATGTCGAGAACTAGTTATGTGTGGAATGAGCTCTATGCAGCAAATGGGGCCTCCGGTCATGACCGTCATGGTTTTGCCAATCCATTGAGACAGAGAACGGACCCAAATGGAGGAGCAAGCCTCATTACGACCGCAAAGGATTACGCTGCCTTTCTTTGCTCGATCATAAATGATCAAGTCCTGAAGCCTGAAACCATCGATATGATGCTGATGCCTCACGTCAAAGCGACAAGCAGGCGTGAGGAGGGAAAACTGGATGACTACGTCTCCTGGGGTTTCGGCTGGGGGATTCAACCGGGAAATGGGGAAAACGGCTTCTGGCATTGGGGAGATAACGGAGACCTCAGAGCGTTCACTGTTTCTTACAGAGAAAGAAAAGAAGGACTTGTGTTCTTTGCCAACTCCGAGAACTTGTTCACTATTGCAGAGTCGTTGATCTCGCTAGTGATCGATGATCCACAGTATGCATTCAGATGGCTGACCTATAAACGGTTAGAAGAGATGGAAAATGATGCACGCATGAAAGTCGAAAAGGTCTTCGTGAGCGGAGACACCGAAACCGGCTTGAAGATGCTCGCAGAGATAAAGGATCAGGAATCCGAGACATTAAAAACACAGGATTTGAATAACATGGCCCGTTATCTAACTGAAAGAGAAAAGATCAATGAAGCCGAGGCGATCTATAAATATGTACTCCAGTCGGATCAGAAATCCGACTCAGCTTGGTACGCTCTGGGCAGGTTTTATTTTGAGACGGGTCGAAACAAAGAATCCCTCGAATGTCTCCAAAATGCCTTGGCGTTGGATCCAAAAAATCCATTCGCTAAGCAATATCTTCCTTGGGTTAAAGAAGCAATTCAGGCAGAAGAAAAACCCGTTGTTATTCCCGAAGACACACTCGTGAAATATGCCGGTGTTTATGGTCCACGTCATGTGCGCATTCAGGACAGCCGCCTGTATTATCGAAGAGAGGGCCGAAAGGAGTACGAACTCGTGCCGCTCTCCCAGGATACATTCTATTTAAAAAACCGCGGCGTGTTTCGTATGCGTTTTGTTTCGGATGAAAGCGGAAAGGTGACAAAAGTGATCGGGATCTACATTGGCGGACGCACTGATGAATCTTCGCGAACTCATTAGGAACAACTAGCTTTTATTGCTTTTCTTTTCCTTTCAAACCGGCTGCCTGTCAAAGTCTCATTCATACCGCAGCACATTGACGGGATTGGCAGATGCAACTTTTACCGTCTGTGAGGCGACTGTGCCCAGAGCCACAACTGCCGCCGCTCCTGTCGCGGCAATGAAGATCCATGGAGCCAGCGGTGCCCTAAAGGCGAAGTTCTGGAGCCATGTAAACATGGCAAAATAGGCGATCGGCCAGGCGATAAAACTGGATATCAGCACCCACTTCATAAACTCCTTGGAGAGGAGCACAAATATACTTGTATCCGATGCCCCAAGCACTTTCCGGATGCCGATCTCTTTGGTTCGTTGTTCTGCTGTAAACGCAGCCAAGCCAAACAGCCCTAAGCAGGCGATGGCCACAGCCAGAAGGCTAAAAACATTAAACATGCTCCCTAAACGGTACTCGGACCGGTATGCGCTGTCGAAAATATCATCAAAAAAGCTGTAATCAATGGGATAATTCGGAGAGAATTTTCCCCATGTTTCTTTCAGGAAAGCAAGAGTTTCAGGAATATTCCCACCACGGATCTTAACAGACAAGTAATAAACATACCTCTGGTCCTTGCGATAGTAGAGACACATGGGGTCAATGCCCCGATGGAGGGAGTGAAAATTAAAATTCTTCACAACACCAACAATCTGTCCTATATCACCCCACCAGATCTCAAACTCCCTTCCAAGAGGCTGTTCCCATCCTAAAGCGCTAACTAGGGATTCATTGAAGAGAAAGGCACTCTGGGCGTCAGAGGGAAAATCTTTAGAAAAATTCCTCCCGTTTACAGCATCTATCCCATAGACATCCAAAAAATCCTCATCCACATAGCTCACATAAACGTCAAAATAATTGAAATCCTCTGGCATACCCGGCCACTTCGGACCCATCTGGCTCTGTATATTGTTGGGAAGCGCATCTGTTGCAGTAGCTGCGATCACATTCGGATTAAATTTTAATTCAGATTTGAGGGCATCGAGACTCTTCTTTACATCTGGGTCATGGAGCCGGATTACGACAATCTGGTCTTTTTCGTAGCCTACATCCTTGCTCTTGATAAAATCAAGCTGCAGTCGGACGACTACAGCACTCACAATAAGCCCCACAGAAACGACAAATTGAAACACAACGAGGGCATTCCTCAGACGGCTGCCCCCACTGCCGTTCAAGATCTGCTTTTTAAAAACAAACGCCGGCCGAAACGACGAGATCAGAAGGGCGGGATAACTTCCGGCCAAGAAATTAATAAATCCCACAGCGATCAGCAGTCCAAAAAAAAGCGCAGGATTATTCAGCGAGGAAAAGCTCAAGTCTCGCTCCACAAAAGTGCTGAATACGGGCAGCAAAATTTGAACAAGAACAAGGGCTAGAATCAATGCCAGCATCAATAAAATGAAGGATTCACCATAAAACTGCTTTACAAGATGATGGCGCAAAGCTCCCACCACTTTGCGGATTGCTACTTCTTTCCCGCGTTGGGTGGAGCGGGTTGTTGCCAGGTTCATGTAATTGATGCAGGCGATGATCAAAATGAGGAAAGCGATCGTAGAGAAAAGATAGATGTTCTTGATATTGTTGGTGGGTGCGAATTCGCCATCCAGGTCCGAATGGAGATGGATCGTAGTCATCGCCTGGAGGGATGGGCGACAGTAACGCCGGCCACCCGGCCATAGATCAGATTCGGCATACTTCCGATAGAGGCCGGGAATCTTCTGCTCCACAGAATGAGGGTCAGCGCCCTCATTTAATTGAATATACGCAACCGTCGCATGATTCTGCCATTTGGTTAAATCAAGTTCGGTGATTAACGCATAAGTTTGAAACGGGATGATGAGGTCCATGACAAAATGGGAATTCTGTGGCATGTTTTGGAGGATTCCAGTGACCTTAAGATCGTAGGAATTCTCATAACGAATGACCTTACCCAGGGGATTTTCTCGGCCAAAAATATGCGCGGCCATCTTTTGAGAGAGTACGATCGAGTAGGGATCCATCAAAGCGGTTTCGGACTGACCTCTTTCCAGAGGAAGTGAAAACATCCGAAAGATCTGAGGTTCTGCAAAAATCACCTCGTTTTCTAAATAATTCTGGTTGTCATAGTTCAAAAGAACATTTCTGTTGCGTGCAAACCGTGTGGCAAACTCCACTTCAGGAAATTCTTCCACCATGGTTGGGCCGAGTGGAGCCACTGTTCGGGTCATCGCCGTTTTTCCACCGTGAGTGTGCCCGGCAGGGAGTTCACTTGCCACGCGGTAGATACGGTGAGCATTTTTATGGTATCGATCATAGCTGAGCTCGAACTGGACATAGATCATGATCAGAATGAAAAATGTCAGCCCGATGGCAAGTCCGGCCGCGTTGATGATGGTGAAGCTTTTTTGCCTTTTCATATGCCTTAAGGCCGTAATCAAATAGTGCTTCGACATAATGGTGCTCCACTTCAACAGATATTTGAGATAGGTGGGAATAGTTTTTAAGACCTGGATTCGATACCAGCGTCTGGCTTTTGAGAGTCCTCTCTCCTTCTCTATTTGATTAAACTCCTCCTCCAGATCACCAGCCCAAACAAACTCCTCATCATAGCGTTTCATGATCGAAAAGAGCCATCGGACGAACCGGGGAAGTTTTGCTTTCCCGGATTTCATGATAACTCGGCCTTGTCTGCAGCGAGTTCAGGCATACCATCCCAGATTTTTTGATGAAGTTCCCGAGCGTGATAGAGGGCCTTAAGTCCCTGCGCCGTCAGTGTGTAATAGATCTTACCTCGTCCCCCTCTTTGTGGAGTCGGTTTCCCAAGCCTCTTCCGGACATAACCCTTACGGAGAAGTTGATCGAGTGTGTTGTAGAGTGTGCCATAGATAATATCTTTTTTTGTGATTTCTGAGACCGTTCGCCGGATGGAGACACCGTAAGCTTCCTCCTTGAGCCGGAAGATAGTCGTTAGGATTATTTCCTCTAATACCGTGATCTCTTTCATGGGGAGGGCTCCTGTTTCATTTTTCCGTAAACGCCGTACATATATTTATACGTAATTTACGAAAAAAAAGTTACTGTTTTTTCTGGGATTAATTTATGACCCAATCAACGGTCTTTTGAATGGCTTGCTGATTGAGCTCATGCCCCCCATTGAGCCACCTCTCGATGATCATATTACAAAGTGTACATTTCTTATTTGAAATTTACCAATTATAGTATCCTCAAAAATTTTTCATCTTAAAAGTATGTTTTTTGGGGCAAAAAGGGCACTCTAAGGCAGATATAGTACAGGATTTTAAGGGCAAATCATTTATTATCAACAAAATAGAACAGCCAAAGCACAAAAAAAAACACAAAAAAAAACAGGGAAAAGAGAGTCCACAGCCTTTAAAGCATGTTTACACTTTTACAACTCAGCGGGATCTCCACTCCTTTACTGCGAGCATAACATCGTTATCCTTGACAGTCCGCCTTCCTGCATGTTCCGCCAGGTCTTTGCTTCGTTCGGCAATCTCTCTCGCGATCTCTTCGACCGACCGCGCCAGTTCCCTAGCCGCTTTTCTGCTCGCCCTTGCCCCAGTCTCCCGGATTATTCTTTTGAGTGCCAGAGTCGACAGCTCTCCCATAACCAACTCCCTTTATTTGTATGAAATCACTTCCCAAATACCAATCGTTCTTTTTTTTGCATTATATCACTAATTGGGCCAAATATTAATCCGAATCTGCAAAACAGAGCCATATTGCTTCTATTTTTCCGATCATAATAGATGTTGGTGATGGAGAAAATTATTCTATGAATCCTCCCAGTCTATCCCCAACTATTGACCGTATGTTTTTGGGTATGATAGTCTTCTCATGATAACTAAGGGGTAAAGTCCATTTGAATTACCCGGAATATGGCTAGTTATAAATAGGAGAGATGATGCGAAAATTTATTCATGGTAACGGTCTTTTTTTTAAAATTTTGCTCGTATTATTAGTTGTTGGAGTTTCTGCAAATGAACAAGCGAACGTCCCAGGGCCCTCTTTTGAAGAGGTCATCTCGATCAGGAGTATTGGAGGGTTGGTCGTCTCTCCAGATGGAAAAAATATTGCCTTCGGTGTGCGCACAACGGATTGGAAAAACAACAGCTATGATAGCGAGATCTGGTTGGTTCGAGACGGAGAGGAGCCCTTCCAGCTCACGCGTACTAAAAACGGAAGCAGTAACTCACCTCAGTGGTCTCCTGACGGGAAATGGATCGCTTTTCTTGCAGATCGTGGCGAAAAAAGACAGATCTATTTGATCCGTCCCAATGGTGGTGAAGCTCAAAAAATCACAGAAGTCAAAGAGGGTATTAACAGCTTCAAGTGGTCCCCAAACGGCACGCAGATCCTGTTCGCTAAGAGTGATGAAATTGAGAGCAAAGAAGAACGAGAGAAACGATTCGGAAAATTCGCAGTAGAGGACGCCGAGTATCAATTCACACACCTGTGGATCGTTGATGTAAAGCATGACTTATGGCCATCGCCTGAAGAAGTTCCTTGTTACGAATCAGACACCGAATCCGATCCGAACAGAGATGACTCTGATCCACAAGAGACTAAAGATGCCTGTGTCTCTCTGCCAAAACCAAAACCGTTAACAACAGGAGAGAAGTTTACCGTAAATAGTTATTCCTTTTCACCTGATGGTAAAAAAGTGGCATTTTCCCATCAATTCAATCCGCTCCGAATTTCGTACACGACCTCAGACATATCAATTCTGAGCATAGCAACAGGCGAAATCCAGCCACTGGTGAGCGATCCTGGATATGATGGAGGCCCCATTTGGTCTCCTGATTCCAGATGGATCCTTTATTCTACAGCAGCGGGAAACACAACATCGGATTATTATTTAAATGGGCAAATTCACAAGATTCCCGCTGATGGTGGAGAATCCATCCGAATGGCTGATGACTTCGATGAGGACATTCGCATTATTGACTGGAACTCCTCCGGCATATATTTCACGGCATGGCAAAAAACCAAAAGACATCTCTTCTTCCTCGATCCCGATTCTGGAAAGACAAAACATTTTGCAACAACACCCAGTTTAATCGGGTCGGTTGATTTTTCGGCGGATGGAAAAACATTGGCATTCAGTGGACAAAATCCAACCACATTCTCCGAGATCTACACAACATCTCTCACTAACTACAAGCCCGTTGCATTGACCAATTTTACCAAGCAGATCAATGACTGGCATGTGGGAACAAGCGAAGTCATTGCATGGAATAGCAAAGATGGAGCGACCATTGAGGGAGTTTTACACAAACCACATAATTTCGATCCTCAAAAAAAGTATCCCTTGTTTGTCATCATTCACGGAGGCCCTACCGGAATTGATTTTCCAGCTGTGAATACCGGGTACGTTTATCCTATACTGCAGTGGTTAGAAAAAGGTGCTTTGGTATTGAGACCCAATTACCGTGGATCGGCTGGATACGGTGAAAAATTCCGTTCTCTCAATGTCCGGAACTTAGGAGTCGGGGATATGTGGGATGTTATGTCGGGCGTGGATTTTCTTATCGAGCAAGGCTTTGTGAATCCAGAGAAAATGGGAGCCATGGGTTGGAGTCAGAGGGGATACATTTCTGCTTTTTTAACCACTAACACAGATCGATTCAAAGCGATCTCAGTAGGAGCGGGAATTTCGAATTGGATGACGTATTACGTGAACACCGATATTCATCCGTTCACTCGACAGTATTTGAAAGCTACGCCGTGGGATGATCCGGAGATCTATGCCAAAACATCGCCCATGACAAACATCAAGCAGGCACAGACGCCAACCCTCATCCAGCATGGGGAGTTTGATAGACGTGTTCCCATACCAAATGCTTATGAGCTCTTCCAGGGACTTCAAGACATTGGTGTTGAAACAGAATTGATCGTCTACAAAGGGTTCGGGCACGGAATCAGCAAACCCAAAGAGCGCCTTGCCGCTATGTGGCACAACTGGAAATGGTTTGCCAAATATATCTGGAACGAAGAGGTTTCACTGCCACTAAAAAAAGAGAAGGGCAACAGCGAGAAATAAACATCTAGAATTCTCTAATATGCCCAAACGATATGCAGCAAAAATAACTCACATTTATTAGACTGGAGGAAAAGAGATGAGTTTCACAGATCCCAGTAAAACAACAATTCTAGTGCACGAGTTTTTTTGGTTTAAAATTCAGAAAGGATACTATCGAGAATTCGTAAAATCGATGGACTTAAAGGGTGATGAAAAGGTCCTTGATTTTGGATGCGGTCCAGGTGCCGCATCGAAGTTCATCGCTTTGACGCTTGAAAAAGGAGAGGGCGAGTTGACCTGCTTCGATATATCCGAAAAATGGATTGCTCGCTCTAAAAAAAATTTGAGTCAATTTTCCAATGTCGAATACTATGTTGAAGATATTCGAAAGTGGGATGAGAAGAATGATTATTATGATACTGTGGTCGTCCATATCATGCTTCATGACATCCCCCGATCTGAGAGGCCGGAGTTTATAAAGGCTCTTGCACAGAAGATGAAAGTTGGCGCTTCTCTTATTATCCGAGAGACAGCTAAGGAAGGACATGGAATTCTCCCTGAAGAAATTCAAGAGTTGATGACAACAAACGGTTTGACGGAAATTGTGTCTGGATTAGCCAAGCGCACTCTAATGGGGAACTATTACACGGGATTTTACAGGAAGGCTTAAAGGTTCGAGTGGCACCAGAAGAAGCTTCAAAAATCAAAAACATATTCAGAGGAATTGCGCTGTTTGGAAGCCTTATGGCCTTGTTTTTTGGATCAGCAGGCACTTTCAACTGGCCCGAAGCCTGGTTTTTCCTTTTCCTCTATGCCGTTGCGGTAATAGGTATCGTGCGCTGGCTAAAGAAACATAGTCCAGAACTCCTCAAGGAGCGAATGTCGCGCAGAAAAGATGCCAAAACCTGGGATAAGATCATCTTGATCCTCTATTCTCTACTGGTAATGATGATGCTTGCAGTTGCAGGCCTTGATGCCATCCGATTTCAGTGGACACATGTGCCACCGGTGTTGAAAGTCCTTGGATTCCTGGGTTTTATTCCTGCATACATGTTGATCTTCTGGACAATGACCCAAAACCGTTATTTGTCCGAAGTCGTCAGAATCCAGAAAGAACGAGGACATGAGGTTTGCACGACAGGACCCTATAGATACGTCCGACACCCCATGTATGTGGGAGTCATCATTTTCGTGCTCTGTCTCCCTCTAGCACTTGGATCTTTCTTCGCGCTGATCCTGAGTGCCGCTATCATATTCGTTTTCCTCATCCGAACCTCGCTTGAAGACAACACCCTCCAAAAAGAGCTGCCGGGCTATAAAGAATATGCAGAACAGGTTCGGTATAGGCTAATACCTGGGTTATGGTAGAAAAAATATCAAAATAAAAATGAAATCTGCAGTTTGGAAAGCTGTTTTGCCATTGCTTGTCGGCATAGGCATCGCCCTCCTCCCCTATCCCCAAGGAATTGGCCAAAACGCCTGGTTCTATTTTGCACTGTTCGTTTCTGTTATTTTAGGATTGATCCTGGAGCCAATTCCGTCAGCGGCTATTGGTGTGATTGGCGTAACGTTAGCTGCAGCTCTAAGGCTTGTCTACACACCTGCTCAACTTACTGATTCCGCATTCAATCTCTCGAAAGAATCCATAAAGTGGGCTCTTTCAGGATTCGGCAACGCTACAGTCTGGCTGATCTTTGGCGCCTTTATGTTCGCTCTGGGATATGCAAAGACCGGGTTGGGAAGGCGCATTGCCCTCTTTCTAGTAAAAAAGCTCGGCAAGCGGACACTCGGATTAGGATACGCAATAACATTTGCAGACTTAGCATTGGCCCCCTTCACACCATCCAACACAGCCCGGAGCGGAGGCACAATATTCCCCATTATCCGGAACATTCCTGGATTGTACGGATCGGAACCGGGCGAAACAGCACGCAAAATGGGATCATACCTCATGTGGACGGCTTTTGCCGCTACCTGTCTGACAAGTTCCCTATTCATGACATCGATGGCCCCCAACCTTCTCGCTGTTGACTTGATCAAAAAAACAGTCGGTATCGAGATCTCCTGGATGCAGTGGTTTTTGGGATTTCTGCCCATTGGCACAATTCTCGTTTTGCTTCTGCCTTACATTATTTACAAAGTTTACCCTCCTGAGATCAAGACGAGTGATGAGGTACCGGCGTGGGCAGCTCAAGAGCTCAT
>CAZXJE010000028.1:10468-19532 GCA_964640835.1 uncultured Eubacteriales bacterium | reverse complement strand
AGGCTGATTATAGAATCTACTTATCCCCCTCCTTCGGCTTCAGCTCCATGCCGAGCTGCTATTCTTTACTCTGACGATGTTAACCGCTTTATCTTGACCGACACAATGATGAGCAGAATCCCAGCAATCAGGTATACTCCAGCACATATAAACTCTGGAATCGTATAATCATAAAACCTATATTGCTCTAAATACCAACCAGCTTGCTTAGCTATCATCAGGCTTAATAAAATAACTACTACTTCCGCAACTATCAGGACCGCCTTAATCCTCTTGAGATTATGCCGGTTTGGAATGAAAGATGCCAACAAAAAAGCTGCAACAATCAGTGGGATAATAACACAAAAAAACCAAGCAGACGGAACAGAATCAATTGACTCCGGATGCATTTCCATCCTGGGAATAACCACAAAGACAGAAAGTACGGCTCCTGCAATGACTAACCCGATTCCAATAGACACTATGCGTTTTAAAGCAGTTTCTTTGGCCATTGAAAATCCCTCCCTTGCTTATTTACTGACACGAATAATTTATGCTTGCTTTTAGTCTATGTCAACTCAAGTTCGGTCTAGTAAATAAGTATCTACTCCCCCTCCTTCGGCTTAAGCTCAAAACCGAATTGCTGCATAAGCCCAAGCATATCAGCATCTTGTCTTATTTCTACAACATTTCCTTTTTCAATACGAAAAATACATATAGAGCTAACTTCAATTTTGTTTCCCGTTGCAGAGATACCCATTTCTTCAATATCTCCTGAATGTGTACCTCGTCCGATAAATCTGACTATAACTTTGTCCCCTACAGCAATTATTTCTTCAATATCGTGTACAATGTCAGGAATACCTTTTATAAACATTTTGGTCTGTTTTATTCCTTGTTCGAGGGACATGGATTCTGTAATCCCTGAAGGAAGATACTCAGCATATTCAGGAGCACCTTTTTCCATAATAAAATCCCAATTCCCTTTGTCTATCGCTTCAAACCATCTACGCACCAATTCCTTATTCTGCTCCTCAACCTCTGCCTGGGCTTTCATCGCTTCAAGCTCTGCCATTGCTTCCTTGTCCTGGCAGCCGAAAGTAAAGCAAAGCAGAAAGACCAAAGGTAAAATCATGCATAGTTTTTTCATTTGTCCTCCTAGATAATGAGATTGTTATGTATATTTCAGTCTTCGCTGTTACTCCTTTTCTGAGGTTGGAGGCACATTAGAGTTGAAGCAATCATATATAACTTTCCAAGAACCATCAGATTGTCTCTCATAAAGGGTCAAGGCTTTACCATCTCGCATTGCATGAATAGTCTCGCCACCTGCCTTGGGAGTCATATCTAATGTGTACTCACAACGAGTTAAGCCTAAGTCGCCATATACCTTAGCATCCTCTATACTAGTGATGGTTATATCTAAGGTCATCTGGTCGAATGCAGGTTTCATTGCTTCTCGTATCTGCTCTATTCCGATTCTAGCAGGAGTGTCTGGTGGCATCTGCACCCCGTCATCTGCCCATAAGGAAATCCAAAGGTCGAAATCGCCAGTGTTACATGCGATAGCATATTGGTTTAACATCTCTCTAACCGCCGCTTTTTCTGCTTCAACATCAACAACAGGTTCCTCAGCTACCTCTTCAACCTGTTTCTGGCAGCTAAAAGTAAAACAAAGCAGAATGACCAAAGGAATGGCAAAAAGTAATTTTTTCATTTCCCCTCCTTGCTTTTTCTTAATGAGAAAATCTAGTTGATATTGTAATCCCACAAACTCGACTTTACAATCATTTTAAACATAAATATCGATTATTCCAGATAATAAACCGGAATAAAAGGCTAGCGTTCCTCATTCACAATAATGCTTACTACTTTGCAGTCCGGTTGTTTTTCCTTTGCTGAAAATCCATACTCACAAAATAAGTTATGATAATAACTGCATTGATGCCTAATACCATCTGTTGTCTGTACTAAATGATGAAATACACAATCCTCGCACCTTAAGAGTTTGATGGAATTTTTGTCCATTCGAGGCCCCCATTGCCAAGATTAAGAAATATATTATTTAAAACCGATTTGCAGACTTGTTCGTTCATAGTTATTACTTTTTTTTAAATTTCATAAGGAAATGAATGGTAAGGTAAGGACTCTAATGAGTTTTTCGCTCACAGAGCCTAAAGTGCTGTCGTGAGGGGGTTTGATGAGAAAAAATGTATCTTAAGCAGGACTTTCAAGCACCTCTGGAGCTGTATTTGCAAGTACCTCTGGAATTTCGTGTGGTGGGATATATGTTCTCAACCTCAATTCTTTCCTGGATCCTTCATATCGAGATTTTTCAAAGATATACTATCAAATCCATACCTAACCCTTCATCCACTTGAGTTTTTTTTGTGGAAGGTGCGCTATCGCCCAATGGAGTGCGAAAAAGGGGGTATTTATAATTACCCATCAACTGTTTTTTCTTTTCCTTACAAAAATTTTTCAGGATAAACAATGTGTTTTAAGTAACACATGCATTGAAGTTAGGTGTCAATTCAAGTTCATCCATTTACATGAAGAATGTCGCTAAATAATTAATTTAGCGCCATATTGTTCAATGGCTCTTCAATCCAGCCAGCCTCTGCATAGCATCCTCAACCTCAGCTATACCACAGGGTTAGCGTCCTTCCTATTCCTTCTCATCCACCGGGAGGTTCATCTTGCGCAGCAGTCCCTGGAAGCGTGGATAGGAACGCAAGGGATCACGAATTTCACTGATTAAAGGCAAGCTGATGGCATGGTTCTCGTAGCACTTTTCGTACCAGTCGATGGCCAAATCGTATTCGCCAGCAGCGTGATATATATTGGCGATTTCGAAAGCATTTACGTTTTTACCTGGCTTCCTGTATTGTTCTGCCATGAGGTCCGCACAAGCACGCGCAGCGCCCTTGTAATCGGCTTTTGCATAGCCATCCTCTATTAACTTAATAAGCTCGGCATCATCAGCGTATAACTCCCGAATAACGGCAAGGTGCTCGTCGTACATCCCTTTTTCCCAAAGTGCCAAGGCCAAAGCTCCAAGGGAAGCACCAAGGTTAGGCTCAATCTCCAACGCGGTGCGGAAAGCTGCAATAGCATCGTCGTAGCGATTATGGTAATTCAGGGCCAGTCCATAAAAATGATAGCTGTACGGGTTTAGGGGATCCAGCTCGAGTGCCCGCTCAATGAGCAGCAAGCCTTCATCGATACGCCCCAATATGCATAACAAATAGCCGTATCCATAGTGGGCATATGTAAGGTTCGGGTTAAGCCTTAAGGCCTCCTGAAACTCTTTCTCTGCGCCCTCCCAATCCCATTCGATCCATTTTCTGTAAGAGGCCAACGTTTCATGAGCTTCTGCCAGTGTGTTGTCTATTTCCAATGCTTTATCTATTGCCGCCTTCATCAGGGCTGGCTGGCCACGTCGTACTCCCCAGACATCCGCGATTCCCACATGGGCCAATGCGTTGTTCGGGTCTATCTCTAAGGCCAATTCGAAGTACTGAAGTGCAAGCTTTCGTCCCTCTGGAGTGGGTTCGCGTCTTTCCAGGTAAGACCTTCCTTTAAGATAGGCATCGTAGCTTTCTGGATTGACCTGGCTGGCGCTGGTCAGCCGCGTCAATTCATCAGCTGTCAGATTGATTTTGGCTTTATCGGCAATGGTACGTGCCATTTCGCCATACATCACCCGAACGTCAGACATAGCCCTTTCATATGCCTGCCCCCAGAGATTCTGCTCTTCAGGAAGGGCATCTATCAACCGCACTTGAATACGGACTCTATCGCCTGCCTGCTGCACGGATCCTTCTACTATAACATCCACATTCAATTCCCGTGCGATCTCTGACAGGGTTTTATCTCTTTCTTTGTATTTCATGACTGATGTTCGGGAAATAACCCGCCTAAATCCGCTTATCTGGCCCAACTTATCGATCAATTCCTCAGTCGCAACATCTACAAAGAACTCCTTCTCTGTATCGCCTGTGAGGACCGCGGAGCAAAGAAAAAAGCAGTTGAGCTCCTGTGCAATAAGCCCTCGAACAGCACCAAAAATGGAGACGATCTGTTACATATTCGTTACACGAAAAAAGACGATAAAGATTTCAGGCCAGCATCTTCTTTGTTTTCTATGAATTAGAGAAGCCACATAAGAAACGAGTGCCTGCCTTACAAGCAGGGGGTCACTGGTTCGAATCCAGTACCGCCCACCAGATATCGCCCTGTAATCTCCTTATTTTAAACAGTTTTCCTCATTTACACAGTTTAGCCATTTTTAGTTATTTTGGGTTATTTTATGCCCAAAATGTCAAACGAGCCTCAAAACGAGTCAAAGTTCCGTGATGAGTGTGGCACATTAATGGGGGGCTGATCACTTCTGTTTAATACCCTCACTCATATCGGAGCGAATTCACAGGATTGTCTGTGGCGGCCTTGAATGTCTGAACACTCACCGTTAAAAGCGCAATAATCAATGCCAGCATGCCCGATACAAAAAAAGCCAATATATTTAGATTTGTGTGGTAGGCGAATCCTTCAAGCCACCTCCGCATAAAGTAATAAGCAAGAGGCCAGGCAAAAACATTAGCGAGAACAACCCATTTGACATATTCTTTCGATAAAATAATGACTATTCCCCCGATAGATGCGCCGAGAATTTTTCTCATGCCGATCTCCTTAGTCCTTTGCACGACAGTAAAAGATGCCAGACCAAATAGACCAAGACATGCGATATATATGGCAATTCCGGTAAAGATGCTGAACAGGCGGCTCAATTTCATTTCAGACTGATACATCATGTCGTTATTTATATCCACAAATGTGTATTCGAAAGGATGGCCCGGATTTATTCTGCGCCACTCTTTTTCCGCGAACTGCATAACCCTGGGCATGCTCTCATCCGTTGTTTTTATGAACACCCAATTAAAAGCCTGTTCCGTTCCTAATAACATGGCAAATGGTTCGATATTTTGATGTAGGGATTTAAAGTAGAAGTCTTTTGATACAGCGATCACAGGAAGATCGTTCGGCCCACCGGCTGAAAGTCTTTTATCGATGCCTGAATCAAACCCGAATTGCTTAACTGCCTCTTCATTCAACAACAGAGCCCTGTTCAAGTCGGTCGTAAATTCTCTCGAAAAGTCCCTGCCTTCGTGAAGCTCTATGCCGAATGTCTCGATAAAATCATAATCGACAACCATCCATTGGATGGTCAAATTTTCATTCGCCGGACGTCCGACCGGCCGCAGCAATCCAATCCCGAACAATCCTCCCGGTATAGTCGATGCGGCAGAGACACTTGTGATATTGCTGTTTGAAAGAAGCGTGGTTTTATAGGATTCATAGGTGGATCTTGGTGCAGGATCGGAAAGCGGAATGGCCATAATGTTTTCTTTATCGTAACCAAGGGATTTGTTCTTGATATATCCCATCTGGCTGTATATGACGCTAAGGCTTATGATCAGAAACACAGAAATGGCAAATTGCACCACCACAAGAACCTTTCTCAATAAACCACCTGAAGCACCTTTATGTCTCTTACCGCTCAATACTTCAGCCGGTCGGAATGCCGATAAAAGAAAAGCCGGATAACTACCGGATAAAAAGCCGATGATGATGACCAAAACGATCAATAGTGAAATCGTTTGCACATTTATCAAGCTCGAAGCGGATATGTTTTTTTCCGCAATTGTATTAAACGGGATCAATAAAAACACAACAGCAATCCCGGCGATGATTGAGGCAAAAAAAGCGAATGTTATGGATTCACCCAAAAACTGTTTAATCAACTGGACTCTATCGGCACCAACGACTTTTCGTATCCCTACTTCTTTGGCCCTGTTTTCCGAACGTGCTGTGGAAAGATTCATGAAATTGATACATGCGATCAAGAGTATAAAAATGGCCACGGCAGAAAAGATATAAATATAACTTTCATCACCTGTTGGTCCTATCTCTCCTTCAAGATTGGACTTGAGATGAATATCCGTTAATTTCTGGAGATAAGGATTTAATTCCACTCCGGCGGTCCTGAGCATTTTTCCCAGACGATCTTCGAGAAGCGTGTGCATTTTTGCTTTTACGGCTTCAGGATCAGCATTGGCATCGAGCAGAAGATATGTGTAAATGCGGAAATTCTGCCAGTTCCTGGAGAGATCGCCGTATAAAAGTTGCTTATTGACAGGTTCTATTGCTCTATTGAGAGTTTCAAAATTTACCAGGAAATCATAATCCATGTGGGTTGATGGCGGATGTTTTCTCATAATGCCCGTAATGTTGAAATTCATCCAATTATCGCCAACGATGATCTTGCCCATGGGGTCTTCTTGGCCGAAATATTTTTCAGCCATTTCTTCGGTTATCACCATAGAATAAGGTGCATCGAGCGCAGTTTCAGGATCGCCCACAACTATTTCGACATTGAAGACCTCCAAAAATGTTGGGTCTACAAAATACAATCCCTTTTCGGTGAATTTTTTTTCTTCGCGCATGATCACCCACCTTGAATCAGGAGGTTTTATTCGTACAGCCTTTAGGACTTCAGGGAATTTTTCCACCATTGCCGGTCCCCAGGGGCCGGATACTAAAGGTACCTCGATCGGATTGCCGCGGATGACACCGGAATTAACGATCCTGTAGATCTGATCTGCCTTTTCGTGATATCTGTCATAGCTTAACTCATCCTGAACATAAACCAAGATGAGAAGGCAACAGATTATTCCTGTGGCAAGACCAAAGATATTGATAAATGTGTATCCCTTGTGTCGGATAAGATTCCGGAAGGCAATTTTAATGTAGTTTTTTAGCATTTTTTCGCCCGTTTTATTTTTTAGATATATAAAAATATCATAGTTAATAATGACATATCATGTAAAAGTGTTTATTTCCATTAATACGATTTTTTGCCAGAATAAGTTTTTAAGGGTGCTGAACCATACATCCTGAAGTATCCTAAAGGAACCCTCTGACTACGAATCAGTAGGTCGGCAGTTCGAATCTGTCCGGGCGTACCACCCATTTACTCCACGTGTATCTTTGAGGTGTAAAGAAAAACTGCCATTCCACCTGATCCTTTCCAATAATTCTATATTCCATAGAAACAATTTGCGAGTCACTTATAATTGTGTAATAGCATGCTATATCCTCATAATTATTATATTTCAAGGAATATAAATCCTCATAATTGACATTTTATAAGGATTGTGATACCATTGACCCATGAAAATCCCACGATATTTTCAACGGTTGGATTCCTACCTTAAGCCCAACAAAGTCCTGGTTATTTACGGTCCCCGACAGGTTGGGAAAACAACTCTGCTGACAGATTATCTTCAGAAAACGAAACTGAAGTATAGACTTGATTCCGGAGAGGATGTACGAATCCAGGAAATACTCGAATCCCATGATTTTAGGAAAATCAGGGATTATGCCCGGGGGTATGAACTTCTCGCCATCGATGAGGCTCAGAAAATCCGTTGCGTGGGTGATAGCCTTAAGATTATCGTTGATCAGATTCCTGGAATTTATGTCATCGCCACCGGTTCATCATCATTTGATCTAGCCGGACAGGTTGGAGAGCCTCTTACTGGAAGAAAGATCACCCTTATCCTGTATCCTGTTGCCCAGATGGAACTTCAAGAACTTTACACTCCTTTCGAAATGCGTGAGCGTCTGGAAGAATTTTTGATATTCGGCGCTTATCCGGAGGTAGTCGCTGCAACCGATACAAAAGAAAAAGCAAGGATACTTACGGAGATCACCTCTTCTTACCTTCTGAAAGATATTCTGGTTCTTGATCGTGTGAAAAGCTCTAAGATTCTACTCGATCTGCTCCGACTTCTTGCGTTTCAGATCGGCAACGAAGTTTCCTTAAGTGAGATAGCTCAAAAGATTGGAATAGATTATAAGACTGTAGCCCGCTATATTGATCTTCTTGAAAAGAATTTTGTGCTTTTTATGTTGCGAGGCTACAGCCGAAACCTGCGAAGTGAGATGACAAAAAAGGCAAAGTATTATTTTTTCGATACAGGAATTCGGAACGCCCTGGTCGCCAATTTTAATCCACTCGAGCTACGCAATGACATCGGAATGCTCTGGGAGAATTTCCTTGTCATGGAAAGACAAAAAAAACAGTCCTATAAGGCGGTTCCTGTCAATTTCTATTTTTGGCGTACCTGGCAGCAGAAAGAAATCGACCTTATTGAAGAGCGGCAAGGCCGGCTATTCGCTTATGAGTTTAAATGGAGTGGGGGAGCTCGGGAACCCAAGTCTTTCCGCGATGCCTATCCCGATGCTGAATTTCATGTTGTGAACCAGGAGAACTATCTGGGATTTATCACCTAGTCAGTATTTTCGCGGTAAGGATTTAAAAGTACTCATATTTCAATTCTATTTTCATCCACTTCAAACCGATATTCTTACTAATTGACACCCATCCGCTAAATACTGGCTCTCTGTTCTCAATGAGCTCAAGAACCGGGGACTAGAGGATGTCCTTATCTTCTCGGTGGACAACCTTAAAGGCATATCTGAGGCCATAGAGGCAGTCTTTCCTCAGGCTGAAGTCCAGAAATGCATAATCCATCAGATCCGCAACTCTCTCCGGTATGTCTCCTGGAAAGAGCGGAAAGCGATGGCCAAGGACCTTCGATTTATTTATGAGGCGGCCACTGAGGAAGAAGGAGCTTCGGCACTGGAGCAGTTTTCAGAAAAATCGGACAAACGCTATCCCCACGTCTCTGTGTCCTGGAAGAAGAACTGGGGTGAGATCGCAACCTTTTTTAAGTATCCCCCAGAGATCCGTAAGTTGATTTATACGACAAATCCCATTGAGAGCTTGCACCGGCAGATCAAAAAAGTGGCCAAGAACAAATCAAGCTTTCCTAATGAGCAGGCTCTGACCAAGCTGGTCTACCTGGCTGTGGCAGAGGCAGCAAGAAAATGGACCATGAGACACAGAGATTGGGCTATGATATACTCACAACTGATGATCTTTTTTGAAGAGCGTTTGGGAAAATATGTTTAAATGCAAAAAAGGAGTTTACACAGAAAATCCGACACACCCGATTAA
>CAZXJE010000028.1:4585-10368 GCA_964640835.1 uncultured Eubacteriales bacterium | reverse complement strand
AAAACAAGAAAAAAATAATATCTTACGAGCAGGGGGTCACTGGTTCGAATCCAGTACCGCCCACCAGGGTTTCCCCTAAATTTCCGAATCTAGATCCCCCATTTTAGTTTGACTCTTCCTAAGATAATGATTATTCTATTTTCAGCAATGAATGGGGAGAAAAGATAATGAAATGTCCCAAATGCAAAACACAGAATCCGGACGAGTCTAAGTTCTGTCATGAGTGTGGACTCCAATTCGACTCTTCGGATCATAAGGTAGTTCCTACTCAAACAATGGAAATCCCAAAAGAAGGGCTAAAAACAGGCTCCATATTTGCAGGCCGCTATCAGATTGTAAAAGAAATCGGGAAAGGCGGCATGGGGACAGTGTACAGAGGCCTGGATACAAAACTCAATGAAGAGGTGGCTCTTAAGATCATAAAACCGGAAATCGCTGCTGACGAGACAACGATCGAGCGCTTCCGAAATGAGTTAAAGCTCGCCCGAAAAATAACTCATAAGAATGTTTGCCGAATGTTTGACTTTCATGAGGAGGAAGGAACACCCTACATCACGATGGAGTATATAGAGGGAGAGAGCCTGAAAGACTTCATCCTAAGGAAAGGGAAATTGCCCGAAGAGCAAACGATCAAGATCGCCAGGCAAATATGCAGGGGATTGTCAGAGGCCCACGAGATAGGCGTTGTGCACCGGGACCTCAAACCTCAGAATATAATGATCGATCTCAAACACAATGCTAAAGTCATGGACTTTGGAATCGCTCGCTCTGTAGAGGCACTTGGAGTAACTCAAGCAGGAGTAATGATAGGAACTCCGGACTACATGTCTCCCGAGCAGGTGGAGGGTAAAGAGGCCGATCACACATCGGACATTTATTCATTGGGTGTGATCCTTTATGAGATGGTGACAGGAAGGCTGCCTTTTGCGGGAGACACGGCATTGGGCATTGCCTTGAAGCACACGAAGGAAGTCCCGGTGGATCCGAGAGAGATCAACGATTTGCTTTCCGATAATTTGAGCGGGATCATTCTTAAATGTTTGGAAAAGGACAAAGGACAAAGATTTCAGAGTGTGGACGAGTTGATCTCTGAATTTAGGACGATCAAAGAAGGTGCGCCCACGACAACTGCGGTTGTGGCGCCTGATTTACCCGAATTTCTGGCTGATAGTGGAGAAGAAATCGAGGAAGAATCGCCTGTTTTTGTGGCCCGTGATCAAGAGCTTGGAAAGATGGGGATCTTTCTCGACAAGGTTCTTTCCGGGAAGGGACAAATCATGTTTGTGGAAGGGGAAGCCGGTAGTGGAAAGACAGCCCTGATCCAGGAATTTGCCCGACGTTCCCAGGAAACCCACTCCGATCTGATCGTTGCCAGCGGAAGATGTAATGCCCACACTGGAGTCGGAGATCCTTACCTTCCATTCATTGAAGTGTTGGGTCTTCTATCCGGAGATGTTGAAGCCAGGTGGTCAGCCGGCATTATTGCAAAGGAGCATGCCCTGCGTTTATGGAACCTGCTTCCCCTCACGGCTGAGGCAATCGCAAATAAGGGCCCGGACCTAATCAATATCTTTGTTCCGGGAGCAGAGCTGGTCACACGCGGCGAAGTCTTTTCCTCTGCTAGAGCTGCTTGGCTATACCCGCTAAAGAAAATTGTCGAAAACAAAGCAAAGCTCCCTGCCGATGTGATGCTTCAACAGAGCAACCTTTTCGAGCAATTCATGAGAGTCCTCGAAGTCCTGGCAAAACAGAAGCCGCTTCTTCTGGTGCTGGACGACCTTCAGTGGATGGATGCCGGTTCTGCCAATTTACTCTTCCACTTGGGCCGGAGGATCAAGGGAAGCCGTGTTATGATCATCGGTTCTTTCCGGCCCTCTGAGATAGACATGGGACGTGCAGGAGAACGCCATCCCTTAGAGCCGATCCTCCACGAATTTAAACGAGATTACGGGGATATCGAAATAAATGTCGACAAAGTGGCAGGCCGCCCCTTCATCGATGCGTTTCTCGATACAGAGGCAAATCTGTTAGGAGATTCCTTTCGCGATAAACTCTTCAAACAAACAAAAGGAAATCCTCTCTTTACTGTTGAGCTCCTTCGCGATATGCAGGAACAGGGCGTTTTAATCCCGAATACAGAGGACCATTGGGTTGAAGGTCCAGAATTGAACTGGGATGCCTTGCCTGCACGGGTGGATGCGGTGATCGAGGAGCGCATCAACAGGCTGTCCGATCATCTGCGGGACATTCTGACATTAGCCAGTGTGGAGGGTGAAGAGTTCACGGCAGAGGTCGTAGCGCGTTTGCAGAATACGGAAGTGAGGGAGCTGGTTAGACTTCTGAGCCAGGAACTGGACAAGAGACATCACCTGGTGTCAGCAAAAGGTATCCATCGCATCGATAGACAGCGCCTGTCCCGGTATCTTTTCCAGCACATCCTATTCCAGAAGTATCTCTACAATAACCTGGATGAGGTTGAACGAGCTCATTTGCACGGTGAAACAGGAGAGATTTTAGAGACACTCTACGGCGATTTTGCCGATGAAATCTCGAGCCAACTCGCCAGGCATTTTAATGAAGCAGGAGACGTCGAAAAAGCCATCGCATATTTTTTCAAAGCCGGGGATAAGGCAGTCAAGGTCTCGGCCAACCTAGAGGCGATCCAGCACTTCAAGCAAGCCCTCGATCTCCTTAAAACACTCCCAGAGTCAAAAAACCGTAATAAGCAGGAACTCTCCTTACAGCTCGCCCTGGTCCTTCCCCTTCAGGCCACCCAGGGCTTTGCTTCTCCTGAGGTAGGCCAGGCAGTAACACGGGCCCAGGACCTGTACCACGATTTCGGAGAAACACCGGAAGTTTTTATGGCTCTAATCCAGATCTCAACGTTTTATTCCACACGGCCGGAATACAGGAAATCTCTAGAGTTCGAGGATCAGATAATCACGCTGGCTGATAAACTCGGGGATCCCATGCTGAAAGCCATCGCTCAATATAATGTGGCCTGGCCAAAGCTGAATCTGGGACAGTTAAAGCAGTCTTTAGAACACACAAAAAAGCTAAGTACATTTTATGACCCGGAAAAACATGGGTACCTGGCTTATGTCTTCGGATATGATCTGGGCGTTATCAGCCTGGCTTTCGGTGCCTGGGCTCTATGGCTCTTGGGCTATCCAAATCAGGCAGAAGAGCAAATGAATACCGCCATCGCTCATGCGCGTAAAATAAATCATCCGCATACAATGGCTTTTGCCCTTGTGGGCGGCATTGCCATGCAATGGTTCCTGCGCAACCGGGAAGGCATCGACAAATACACCGACGAGCTGGTTCCCATCTCCTACGATAACGGCTTTCTTTTTTGGATCGGCCACGCCTTGATCTACTTTGGGGAACGAAAAATTTTGGACAGTCAAGTGCAAGAGGGGATCGCACAGATGAAGGAGGGAGTGGGAACTTTACATATGACAGGCGCGGAGACATGCCTGACCCGGCTGCTAGCCAGGATAGTCACTGCGTGTAAAGAGATGGGAGAGATCGAAGAGGGTATCAAGATAGTGGATGAGGCGCTTGAGCTCAAGTGTAAATTTGAAGAAGTCTACATGGAAGCCGAGCTTATCCGGCTCAAAGGTGAACTGTTGCATTTGCAGGGGAAAGAGGAACATGATGTCGAAGATTATTTCCGAAAGGCCATCGATATCGCAAAAGGCCAGAAAGCCAAGTCCTTAGAGTTGCGGGCCGTCATGAGCTTGAGCCGGCTCCTCAAAAAACAAGACAAAAAGGAAGAAGCGAAAGAGCTTTTAGAAGAGACATACAACTGGTTCACAGAAGGATTCGACACCGCGGATTTAAAAGAGGCTAAAGCACTTCTTGAGGAATTGTCTGAATAGAAACCACTCACAAGCCACAAAAATTTTCTGCCCCACCACAAAACCCATTGTCCCGCACCCACATCCATTTCCTCACACCAAAAGCCATTGACAATAAGGCACAGAAAATTTAAAGTGTCCCCTTATTTAAAATCTTGCTGGATTTTTAAACTTACCGGCCTCTTTCTCCGTATAACTTTTACAAGGTTCATGCGAAAAACGATTTTAATCACAATCGCAGTCTTTTTTTTGACCGCAACTCTGTTTCCGAGCAATCCACTCACGCCCTTAAGAATTGACGATCCCCCTAAGATCGATGGGAGGCTGGATGACTCGATCTGGAAATCAGCTCCTTCTGTCACGGGCTTCAAAACATTCCATCCTGATTTCGGGATAGACATGCCCGAACGGACCATCGTATACCTGGCCTACGACAGGGAAAATCTTTACTTCGGCTTTAAATGCTTCGACAGCCAATCCGATCAGATCAAGGCATCGATTGCGAGACGCGACACGATCCGGCCCGATGACTGGATCTGTATCAACCTGGACTCCTTTAACGACCAGCAAGCCCTCTACGCCTTATACATCAATCCGCTGGGTATCCAAACAGACAGCCGTTACGCAGGCGGCCGCGAAGATTACAGCCAGGACTTTGTCTTCTACAGCGCGGGGAAAATAGATGACGAGGGGTATGTCATCGAGGTCCAACTCCCTTTCAAGAGTATTCGTTTCGCCAACAAACAAACCGTTGAAATGGGAGTTGTTTTCGAGCGGAGAATAAGCCGGATTTCCACACAGGGAACCTATCCTGCATTAAGCCCCGAAAAGGGGATGTTCTTCCTCACACAGATGAAACCCATGGTTATGCACGATATCAAGCACTATACACTGCTCGAGTTGCTCCCCGCTGTGACTCTGAACCAAAGGCAATACGCTGAAGAGGGAGATCTGAACATCACAGACCGTTTCAGTGACTTGAGCCTGACAGCAAAATATGGCATCACTTCAAAATTGATCCTGGATGCTACCTACAATCCTGACTTCAGCCAGGTCGAATCAGACGCAGGACAGGTAGATGTCAACCTGAGGTACGACCTCTATTTCCCGGAGAAGAGGCCTTTTTTCCTCGAGGGAAAAGAAAGTTTCAACTTCGGGGGCTCTTCTCCTGGTGATCCTTTGAGCGAAGTTGTGTACACGAGAAATATCGTCGATCCCCTCGCTGGTATCAAACTGTCGGGGAAGATCGGAACAAAAGACACGATCGCATCGCTGTTTTCGCTGGATGAATCCCCGGGTTATACAGGTGATGTAGATGTCACCGGAAAGTATGCCATGTTCTCGATCCTGCGCTACAAAAGAACGCTGAGCGAAGACAGTTATCTAGGCGGCTTTTTTACAAGCCGGGACTTGAAGAATCATTCCAACCGACTTATAGGTCCCGATGGACAGATCCGACTCACTCCTTCAAGCATTCTGGGTTTCCATTTGTTTTATTCTCAGACTCAAGACGATAACGGATCTGACAACTTTAACGGCCATGCTCTGGGCTTGGATTACCTCTATGCAACGCGCAAACTTGATATCAATCTAGCCATCAAGGAGATCTCTAAAAATTTCGATGCGGAAACAGGATATCTCACACGGACTGGCCTTTCGATGATAAGCGGATCACTTACTCCGAAGTTATATCCGAATACGAAGGTCCTCCAAAGGATCGATACTGTGATCTACAGTTCCCAGCTCAAAGATCAGCTCAGCAATATCTGGGAGACATACAATGCTCTGCTTTTGAATTTCCTCTTCCTCCGGAGCACAAGGCTATCGCTGACTGCGAACTATTCCACAGAAATCTATCTGGATGAAAAGTTCAACACCAGTGGATGGAGAGTTTCCGGCCTCAGCCAGTTCACAAAACAG
>CAZXJE010000028.1:0-4485 GCA_964640835.1 uncultured Eubacteriales bacterium | reverse complement strand
TGGAATACAACGATTACAACAAGACATTGTATACAGACTTTCTCGTGTCTTTTCTGTACATTCCGGGAACCGTCATCCATTTGGGTTATGGTTCGCTCTATGAAAAGACCCAGTGGATGGACGGGGAGTACCGAGAGAGCGATCGTTTCCTGGAGATGGAACGAGGCCTTTTCTTTAAGGTGTCCTACCTCTGGCGGCTTTAACCGAAGCCTACATAACGGACAGGGAATGATCCTTAAATCGGTCAGCTCGGGGAGCTGACCCTACATCGGACTCAATAGGACCGTTCGGGGAACGGTCCCAACATTTGACTAATAGGATGTTGGATGCTAATTTAGGCTGGATAAAATTTATTTTCCGATACAGACCTTAGTGCGACTAAACTCCGCGAGCGCAAAAAATGGAAAAAACAAAGATTCTTGTCGTTGAGGATGAGAGCATTGTTGCCAGGGATATCCGCAACATGTTGCTGGGACTCGGATACGAAGTCACAGCAGTCATCTCCGACGCCAAAGAGGCTGTCAACAACGCCAAAAAAGAAAGGCCGCACCTGGTATTGATGGACATCATGCTTCAAGGCGAAACATCCGGCGTTGAGGCCGCAGACCGGATATACTCGGAATTCAACATTCCTGTGGTCTACCTCACTGCCTTCGCAGATGAAACCACACTCCAGCGTGCCAAAAAAACCGAACCATTTGGTTATCTACTCAAGCCCTTCGAAGAGAGAGAACTAAAATCCACAATAGAGATCGCCATCTATAAATTCGGTATGGAGATGAAGTTAAAGGAAAGAGAGCGATGGCTCACCACCATGCTCAAAAGCATCGAAGACGGCGTCATTGCGACGGATACAAAGGGGAACATCACATTCATGAATCCCCTCGCAGAAACCTTAACAGGATGGCAACAGGCAAAAGTGTTGAATAAACCTCTGAACAAAGTCTACAAGATCTTAGACAACAAAAAAAAGAAAGAGCACTCCATCTCTATCAGGGACATCCTCAAAGGGGAGGAGTACCGTCTCCCCAGCGATATTGTCCTTGTGTCTAAAATGGGAAAGGTCATTCCTGTGGACCACAGGGCCGCACCGATAACTGACGAAACCGGAAGCACGTCGGGTGTCGTTCTTGTCTTTAGAGACATCACAAGACAGAAGGAAACCGAAGAAGAGCTCATTCAGAGTTACGAACGGCTTAAAAAGGCCATGGACGGTACGGTTCTGGCCATGGCCTTCACCATCGAGACCAGAGACCCATACACGGCTGGACATCAGCGCCGGGTGACCAAGCTGGCATGTGCTCTGGCGAAGAAGATGGAACTTCCCAAAGATGTCATAGAAGGCGTGCGAATGGCCGGCGACCTTCATGACATCGGTAAGATCTATGTCCCGGCCGAGATTCTCAGCAAGCCGGGCAAGCTCTCTGAGGCCGAGTACAACATCATCAAAACTCATTCCCAGGTGGGTTACGACATCCTAAAGACTATCGAATTTCCATGGCCCATTGCGGACATCGTCCTCCAGCATCATGAACGGATAAACGGAAGCGGATACCCCGCCGGGCTTCGCGGCGAAGACATCCTTCTGGAGGCGAGGATCCTCGCTGTGGCAGACGTCATCGAAGCCATGGCCACCCACAGGCCCTATCGGCCTGCCTTGAGTATCGAAGAGGCACTGGATGAGATCTCGGAAAACAAGGGAAAACTCTATGATCCAAAGGTTGTGGAGGCCTGTCTTAAGATCTTCGAAGAAGGATTCTCGTTCGAAGAAAAGTGAAAAAATTCTATCTCTATCTCCTGCTTTTTGCTTCCATAATGGCCTCCATTGCAGGTATTACCCTGTTTATCATTCTGTTCGTTCCTGATTTTAATATCTACTGGCTTATTATCTCGCCGATCATTATTGCCCTCTACCAAGCCCCAGCGGCATACCTTTTTTATTTATACAGAAAAACAAAACACAGAATACAAACCGAGGAATCCGAAGCCTCAGAAGGAGATCAGGCATGATGCAGTTGAGCTGGCTCGACATCGGGATATTTCTCGTTTTTGTGTCTTTTGTCGTGGGAACCAGTCTTTACAAAAGCCGTCAAAAGAAGGAAACAACTGAGGATTATTTCCTCGCTGGTCGATCCCTCTTCTGGTATTTGATCGGTTTTTCCCTCATCGCATCCAACATCTCGACAGAACAGTTCGTCGGAATGTCTGGGCAGAGTGCTGGCCATGTGGGGATGGCTGTAGCCAGCTACGAGTGGATGGCAGCCATAACGCTTGTTTTCGTTGCTCTCTTCTTCTTGCCTAAATTCCTCAGGAGCGGCATCTTCACGATTCCTGAATATCTGGAACATCGCTATAGCCCGTTACCCCGGGCTATCATGGCCTTTTACACAATGGTGATCTATGTCGCTGTGACGATTGCAGCTGTCCTCTATTCGGGAGGACTGACACTGCACACCATATTCGGGATGGACCTGGCACAAGCCGTCTGGCTAATCGGGATCATCGCTGCCCTCTACACCACATACGGGGGATTGCGCGCCGTTGTCTGGGCTGACCTCATCCAGGGATCGGCCTTGATCATTGGAGGGGCCCTTACTCTGGTTCTCGGTTTTATAGCGGTTGGCGGAGTGGGGGAATTCTTCCAGACCAATGCTGACAGGCTTCACATGATCCTGCCCTCAAATCATCCGGAAATACCCTGGACAGCCCTTATCATAGGCCTTTGGATCCCGAACTTCTATTATTGGGGATTGAACCAATACATCACGCAACGAACTCTAGCAGCAAGGAGTCTAAAACAGGGACAATTGGGCGTGATCTTTGCTGCGGGATTGAAGCTCATAATCCCCTTCATAGTTGTCTTCCCGGGGATCATGGCCCTACAGCTCTACGGTGGAGAGATGGCTACCAGCGACCAAGCCTATCCATTGCTCATCAAAAACCTCATTCCGGCCGGTCTCAAAGGGTTCATGTTCGCGGCCATCTTCGGCGCAGTCATGAGCTCTCTGGATTCGATGCTCAACTCTGCTTCCACCATCTTCACCATGGACCTCTACAAGCGCCACATCAAAAAGGATGCCTCATCAAAATCACTGATAAAGATAGGAAGGATCATGACTATGGCCTTTGTCTTTATCGGATGCCTGATCGCTCCCCAATTGGGCAATCCCAAATTTATGGGCATCTTTCATTACATCCAGGATTTCCAAGGCTACATCTCACCGGGAATCCTGGCCGCTTTTATTTTTGGGCTGTTCATTAAGCGGGCACCATCATCCGCGGCGATCGCGGCATTGATCCTGAATGTCCCGGTTTATGGCATTCTTCACCTCAAAACATTCGACAATATCGTATTCTTGAATAAAATGGCCATCACCTTCGGGATCCTGATTGCCGTGATGACAGCCATCACACTGTTGAAACCGCTTAGAAAGCCTAAGATTCTTCCAATTAAAGGCGGTATCGATCTGAAGCCTGCAACGGCGGCTAAATGGTTGGGGCTAGCAGTGGTCTTGGTCACCATCATCCTCTATGTCATATTCTGGTAGCGAGAACGCTAGTCCTGAATCCTAAAAAACCTTGTTGAATGGAAAGGATGTATAAGAATTAGAATCTTTTCAATGTCCCTCTAGAAATTGTTCGAGCTCCCCTTTTAGACGCTTCTGCTCTTCTGCAATTTTAGTCGTGATTTTCATCGCGAGCTCATAATCTCCCAACAAACCACTCTTGAAGCGTGCATGTAAGAACTCTTTTTTTCTGTTTTCTTCCATATCCAGAAAAGAAAAAAAATCTTGGGCGATCTCTTCTGTTCTTTTGGCCTCATCATCAGAAACAAAATTGGCTAATGATAAATATCCAAACTTTAGATGCTCTCGAACATCGTTGTCATCGGTCATAAGTAAAGCCACTCTTATGGCATTTTTGATCACTTTTTTACTGTAGGGGAGCATGGACTCGGGCACTCCAAATGTGCGCTTTGCCGTCCCTTTGAGGACTTTACCATATTCCTCTATGATATCGAATACAGCGTGTTCAATCTCTTTTCTTTTCATGAAGGTTCCTTAAAAACCTAGAACGTGATCTTGAAAGTCTTATTACTACTATTCCCACTTCTGGTCGAGACTAGGATATAGATAAGCGTCACGCGTGTCAAACGAGGGAAATCAAAATCTATTTTCTTCTCCAATTTTTTTACTTTTTCTGAGTATGACTGACCTGCCCCTCACTCCTCTTATTTAATTAATTGTTGAGGAAGATAATTATCTGGAAGATAGATTTGGTGAAGAGTTTCATAAATACAAAAAAAGGTTGGGGAAATATTTCCGAAATTCCGGAATATTTTTAGAGCGAAAGGGATCGCATCTCAAAATTAAGGAAAGATTGGACAGCCTCCCTTTTTTTATTCATAGATAGATTAGCCTGAAATTAATTATTTCACCACATTTTTCAAGATCAAGATAAACTTGATTTGACACCTCTTGTCAG
>CAZXJE010000027.1:15780-19537 GCA_964640835.1 uncultured Eubacteriales bacterium | reverse complement strand
GGACTGTGTGAGCATGGTAATATCAATAGGGTGGATTAGAATATTGATGAGGAATATCAAGCGTGTGAGCGGATAAACGTGCGGAGTTCCGCAGGGCCAAGAAAAAAGAGGGGCCATCCTTAGAATAATTAAATGGGTGGGAGGGCGGCGTGAAAAATCTGGAGGGAGCGAAAACATCTCCTCTGATTCTATCCCTAAAGGTTCTTGTTATTGCGATGAGTCTTTGATATAGAGTCTGCCAGCATAGAAATTTTGTCTCAAAAATCCCATTTTTAGATCCTCTACATCCCGGAATCTTGTGTCTCTATGTAGTGGCAAATTCTGCAAAACCACAATATGCGGGAAATCTTAAGAAAATTGTTGAAAAATAAACAAATAAATGGAATTTTCCCTTGACAACACAGTGCATATTACTATATTTTTATAAAAAATGGGATAGAACGGGACAAAATGGGAAATTTATTGATCGGAAGCGCAACTGCAAAGCTCGATAAGAGCGGAAGAATCAAAATACCGGAAAAATTTCGCATAGCGATCGAGGAGGAGTACGGAAAGGATCTTTTCATCACATCCTTGACTGATGAGGCCATTCAAATCTATCCTCTTTCAGTATGGCACAAACTCTCCGGAATCTCAAACGTAGGGCTCCTCCAATTCAAACCCGACCTCAGAAAATTCCTCCTGCGCGTCAACCGGACAGGGACGCAGTACCAGATCGATCCCAAAGGACGTGTTCTGATCAGCCAATCCCTTAGAGAAAAAGCGAATCTCGAAGAAGAAGTCACAGTCATCGGCCTCAACAACCATCTGGAGGTTTGGAACACAAACCTGCTAAATGACGTGCTCGAACAGAATCCTCTGACTGATGAAGAGTTCGAGCGTATTTCTGAACTCTCACCAGAGGATAAGGCTAAATGAGGAGCAGTCTCCATGTTCCTGTTCTCCTGGAAGAAACGATGGATTTTCTGGGAGTGAATAGAGAGGGCATATATGTGGATTGCACGATCGGACTGGGCGGACATGCCCTCGAGTTGCTCGAGCAGAATCCAAAGGCAAAACTTGTAGGATTCGATCTCGACGAGCAATCCCTCCTCAAAACCAAAGAAAGGCTCGAGCCCTATGCAGACAGGGTTGAGCTCTACCATTCAGATTTCAGGTATCTTCCTGACCTCGAATTGGATTTTGCCAAGGTCAGAGGCATTCTCCTCGACCTCGGCCTTTCCTCCTACCATCTCGATTCTCCGGAAAGAGGTTTCAGCTACAACAAGCAGGGCCCCCTCGACATGAGGATGGACCTCAGGAACAAGACAACCGCGGCCAAACTGGTGAACAAATCCTCTGAGAGCAGGTTGGCGCAAATTTTTTTTGACTTCGGCGAGCTCAGGCAAGCGAGAAGGCTGGCAAAGGAAATCGTTTCTCGAAGAAAAGTAAAAAAATTCGAAACCACGACCGAACTTTTATCAATCGTCGAAGACGTCTGCCGGTGGAGACCGCAGAGGGGCAAAACTCATCCAGCCGCCCGAGTATTTCAAGCCTTGCGGATCGAGATCAACCAGGAACTGAAGGACCTATCAGGATTTTTTGAGCGGATCGTTGAGAAGCTCAAAGCAAAAAGCCGAATCGTCGCAATCTCCTTTCATTCATTGGAAGACAGGATCGTTAAACACACATTTATGGACCTGGCCTCCTCCCTTAACGGCCGGACTCCTTTTCTGAAAATCTTGACGAAAAAACCCGTCACTCCAACAGAAAGGGAAATCCAACAAAACTTCAGATCGAGGTCGGCAAAATTGAGAGCAGCGGAGCGAACCTGAGTGGTCAGTAAGAAATTCACGAAAAAACAGATCGCCATAGGGATCCTGTGTATGGCCTTTGTCATCTCTCTCCTGACCTTCTATATCTGGCATCAAGCTGAATCCATCCGCTTGGGCTACCAAACTCGGGAGTTGGAGGAAGACGTCGCATCGATCAAGAAAGATATCGAACAGCTGGAGGCAGAAAAGGCGTCCCTTCTCTCGCTTGAGAGAGTGGAGAAGATCGCCACCCAAACACTCAAAATGAGACCTCCCGAGGACAATCAGATCGCTTATCATGAATCCGCAGAGAGGACGAAGGAACAATAGCTGATGAAGAATCCACGCCAGAAAAAGATCAATACCAGGACGATCATCCTGCTCTTCTTTCTCTTTCTTTGGCTGGGCGTCATCGTGTTACGTCTGGTTGATCTCCAAGTCATCAACCACACAAAGTTCAAGGCCAAAGTCCTCGATCAAAATCATGATGTAAAGGCCGTTTATCCCCAGAGGGGAACCATCTTCGATCGCTCAGGAATTATATTGGCACGAAGCCTGCCCCGACCGTCCATTTTTTATTTTCCCCCCAAAGACGAATCCCTGGAATCACATCAGTCGAAAATCAATAAGCTCAGAGGGATCCTGGGTTTATCCTCAAAAAACCTGGCTTCCATATATTCCCGAATAAAAAATGAGAGGCATTTCATCTGGATCAAACGAAAGGTCGAGCCAGAAGTGGCAGGCCGGGTGAAAAAGCTCAACTTGAGCGGCATTCATTTTGACGATGAGAACAAAAGGTTCTATCCACAAGGAAAGCGAGCCGCTCAACTGCTTGGACGAGTCAACATCGATGATCGAGGACAAAGCGGGATCGAATACAAATACAACACCATCCTCGCGGGAGAGGAGGGAAAACGACTGATCTTGAGGGATGCCAAACACAGGGAATACCGGTTCGAGATCCTCAAAAACCCTGAACCCGGAAAAGACCTCATCCTGACCATTGATGAGACCATTCAGTATATCGCTGAGAAAGAACTGGCAGATGCTCTGCGAAAGACGAGCGCTCTCTGGGGAACGGTGATTTTATCCCACCCCGCCACAGGGGAAATATTGGCCATGGCAAGCTATCCCACATATAATTTGAATGCCCCCCCCGCCAACATATCCAGAGTGGAAAGAAATCGCGCTATCCATCACACATTCGATCCCGGTTCAACATTCAAAATCGTCACTGCATCTGCAGCGATTGAAAATAAAAGCGTAAGACTCCAAGATGTCTTTGATTGCACACCCGGGAAAATCAGAGTTCCGGGAAAAACGGTTTGGGATCACAAAAAAATGGGAATTCTGACATTCCCGGATGTCATCGTGCATTCCTCCAACGTGGGAACCATTCAGATCGGAGAACGTATCGGAAAAGAAAACATGTACACGATGATCAAAGCCTATGGCTTTGGGGAAAAGACAGGGATCGACCTGCCCGCCGAAGAGAAAGGGATCTTCCGGTCAGTTGAAAACTGGACAAACATTTCACTCTATTCCCTCTCTATTGGTTATGAGATCTCCATCACAGCCGTCCAGATGCTGCAGGCCATCAGCACGGTTGCGAATAAAGGGATCGTCACATCCCCACGTATCGTTAAGAAGATACTGACGTCATCTGGAGAACAACAGGATACCCCAGTTCAATTACGGAGAGTCATCTCAGAAGAGACAGCTCAAACCCTATCTCAGATCCTACAAAACGTCGTCCTCAGGGGGACTGGAATAAAAGCCCAGGTTGATGGTTACAGCGTTGCTGGGAAAACAGGAACAGCGCAAAAATTCGACCCTGCCCTCGGTCGATACTCGAATGAAATGCACACAGCATCGTTTGTCGGCTTTGTCCCCGTTGAAGATCCGGTTCTAGCGATCGTGGTGGTCATCGATGAACCCGAGAATGAATTCTACGGGGGAGATGT
>CAZXJE010000027.1:0-15770 GCA_964640835.1 uncultured Eubacteriales bacterium | reverse complement strand
ATGTTGCGGCCCCTGTTTTCAGGGAAATCGCCTCCCAAACACTCCGCTATCTCCAAGTTCCCAAAGAAAAGGCTTTCACAAAATCAATGTTGACAGCAAGAGTGAGGAGCACGGACGGACGATGACGCTTTCAGATGTTTTGACAGAAGTTCCAAGAGTGAACATCCATGGAAATCCGGATGAAAATATTTGCGGAATTTCCTACGCCTCAAAAACCGTCCAACCTGGTGACCTTTTTGCTGCTTTGAAGGGGGAAAAAGCGGATGGTTATGATTTTATCAAAGAGGCTGTAGATCGGGGAGCTATCGCTATCCTCTCTGATAGAGAGAAGCCTGAAAATTTTCCGAAAACATGGATACAAGTTCTTAATTCCAGGATAGCGCTGGCACTCTGCGCAGCTAATCTCTATGCCCACCCATCGCAAAAGCTCAAAGTTATCGGGATCACGGGTACAAAAGGGAAAACGACCGTCACATACATACTCGAGAAAATTTTTAAGAAAGCAAACCTCCTGACCGGAGTGATCGGGACGATCTCCTACCGAGGTCCTGGCTTCCAATCAACAGCAGAGAGGACAACACCGGAGGCTCCAGACCTTCAAAGAATGATGAGAGAGATGGTCGATTCCGGTGCCACGCATTGTGTGATGGAAGTGTCCTCCCATTCGCTAGAACTCAACCGCATTACAGGCATTGATTTTGATGTGACAGTGTTCACCAACTTGAGCGGTGAACACTTGGATTATCATCATACGATGGATCAGTATTTTGAGGCCAAAAAAAAGCTATTCCTGATCCCTGCCAGAAAAAAGATGACTGTGATCAACTGCGATGACCCCTGGGGTAAAAAGTTATTAGCAGAGCTCCCTATGGGCGGCATCACTTACGGGACCGCACCCACTGCCATGATCCGCGCAGAGGCCTTCACTTTTTCTCAAGAGGGACTGGAGATGACCGTTAAATATCCCGGAGGAAAGATATCCGTGTCTTCACACCTCCTGGGGAAGCCGAACATGTATAACATCCTCGCGTCCATCGCATGTGCTCTGACCTTGAGCGTGCCTGTACACAGCATCAAAGAAGGGATTGCCGCGCTCGACGGAGTCCCCGGACGTTTCGAGATGATAAAAAACGCCCTCGGATACAACATCTTCGTCGACTACGCGCATACGGACGATGCACTCAAGAATCTGTTGGAAACCGCAAAAGAACTGGATTACGGCAGGATCATACTGGTCTTTGGTGCAGGAGGAGACCGCGATAGCCAGAAAAGACCGCGGATGGGAGAAGTGGCGGGCTTATATGCCGACTGGACGATCCTCACCTCAGACAATCCCAGGACCGAAGATCCTATGGCGATTCTTGCAGACATCGAAGAAGGAATAAAGAAAACAGGTCCAGACAGGTATGAACTCGAGCCCGACAGAAAATCAGCCATTCACAAGGCCCTCTCCATTGCAGAGAGAGGGGATTGCGTACTGGTCGCGGGAAAAGGGCATGAAGATTATCAAATTTTAAAAGACACGATTATCCCATTCAAAGATGTGGATGTCATCATGAGTTTTTTGAAAGAGATGGAGGATAGGTAACATTGGTTGAATTTAGTTTGTATCAGCTTAAAGATAAGATGAAAGGTGAAATCCTCCAGGGTCCTCCATCTCTTTCTTTTCATACATTTAACATCGATTCAAGGTTATCCGAGCCGGGTGAACTCTTTTTTGCTTTAGTTGCCGAAAGAAATGGGCACGATTTTATCACACAAGCTGCTGACAAAGGAGCCTCTGGCGCAGTCATTTCACAAAAAATCATCCCTCCTTTTGATGACTTCGCCTTGATCAAGGTCCCCAACACCCTTGAAGCCCTCCATGAGCTGGCCCAAAATACCCTCATTGAGCTCCCCGTCAAAGTTGTGGGTATTACTGGCAGCATAGGAAAAACAACGACCAAAGAGTTCACTTCGGCTCTTCTTGAGAAGCGATTCAAAGTGCTCAAATCCGAGGGCAACTTCAACAATTACCTGGGCCTCCCCCTATCTGTTCTCAGACTGAGGGAGGATCACGAGATCGCCGTTCTAGAGATGGGGATGAGTCATGCCGGAGAGATCAAGAGCCTAACACAGATCGCCCCTCCGGATGTGGCGGTGATCACCAATGTAAAGCCTGTTCATCTGGAATTCATGAAAACTATAACCAACATTGCAGATGCGAAAAAAGAGATACTCGCAGGGATGAAACCGAACGGAACGGCCATTCTCAATGGAGACGATCCCTGGGTAAATAAAATATCTTCGGCATGGAAAGGAGAAAAAGTATTCTTTGGATTCTCGAAGAACTGGGACATATCCGCCCAAAACATCCAGAAGACAGGGCTCAATGGGATGTCTTTCGAACTCAACTATGGAGGGCAAAGAAAAAAAGTTGTCCTCCCCTCCTTCTACGACAGCACTCTCTCCAATTTTCTCGCAGCTGTGGCCGTAGCTTTTACATTTTCTGTTCCTATCGAGGACATAAACGAACGGTCGGCTCAGCTCAAGCCCGCTCCAAAGAGAGGAACCGTGTCCCTCCTAGAGAAAGCCAAAACGCTCATCGACGATTCATACAACTCGAATCCTGTGGCCCTGGAAGTCACGCTGAAGAGTGTGGCAGAACTTCGTGCCAAACGAAAAATCGCAGTTTTGGGGGATATGCTGGAGCTCGGCGAGGATTCTGTTAAGTATCATGTCTCTGCAGGAAAACAGGTAGTGGAGAGCGGTTTCGACCTTCTGGTCACAGTCGGACCCTTGAGCAAGCACATGGCTGATGGTGCACGGGAAAAGGGAATGCCTAAAGAGCGCATACACACATTCGAGAATTCTCAAGAGGCAGCCAAAAGTCTGGGAGGACTTCTGGAGCACGGAGACCTCATTTTTGTCAAGGGGTCCCGAGGCATAAAGATGGAATACATTATCGAACAACTGAAAGAGGAAGGATAGTCATATGCTATTTTGGCTTTTGGTACCGCTGAAGGATTACTTCATTTTCTTCAATGTTTTCCGGTACATCACGGTGAGAACGGCTCTGGCAGGAATCACAGCTCTTCTTCTCAGCCTGCTTCTTGGTCCTTGCATGATCAGACTCCTCAAAAAATATCAGATAGGCGAAGAGATCCGAACCGATGGCCCCAAATCTCACACTGAAAAAAGAGGGACTCCCTCTATGGGAGGATTACTCATCATCAGTTGTACGCTCCTTCCAACACTGCTCTGGTGCGACCTCAGCAATAAGTATGTCTGGCTTGCTATATTTACGATGATCTCGTTTGGTCTCATCGGATATCGGGATGACTACCTGAAGATCATCGTAAAGAAATCCTCGGGAATGGTGGTAAGCCGCAAGATGATCTTACAGATATTGCTCTCTGGCGTCATCGGTCTCATGCTGATATATCTCGGGTTGAAGGGGGATTTCATTCTGAACTTGAGTTTCCCCTTCTTCAAGCAATGGACGCCTTATTTGGGATTCCTCTATCTCCCTTGGATCATGTTTATCCTGGTGGGGGCTTCCAATGGTGTCAACCTGGCCGATGGCCTGGATGGTCTTGCTATAGGTCTGACTTTAATCAGCGCCGCAGCTTTTACTGCGCTATCCTACGTTGCGGGCCACGCCCTCTGGTCTCAATATCTGAACATCACCCTTGTGCCGCTCGCCTCAGAACTCACAGTTTTCCTGGGCGCTATGGCCGGGGCATGTTTAGGCTTCCTCTGGTACAACTGTCACCCAGCTGAAATGTTTATGGGAGATGTGGGTGCGCTATCCTTGGGCGGGACGCTCGGCGCAGTAGCTATACTGATCAAACAGGAATTCCTCCTGCTGATGGTTGCGGGTGTCTTCGTTCTCGAAGCGCTCTCTGTGCTGCTTCAGGTGACCTACTTCAAGATCTCAGGAGGAAAACGGATATTTCTCATGGCTCCGCTCCACCATCATTTTGAGCTTAAGGGATGGTCAGAGCAAAAGATCGTGGTCCGGTTTTGGATACTGGGCATCATATTCGCCCTGTTCAGTTTGACCACGCTAAAACTGAGGTAATATGGAGCTCGAAGGCAGAGAAACTCTTATTGTCGGTTTCGGAAAAACAGGCGAAGAACTCTGCCGTTTTCTTCTGAACCAGGGAGCGCGTGTCACTGTCAGCGAAAAGAGGAAAGTTGGACAGTTTTCCGAAAAGATCGATTTCTGGCAGGATAGAGGAGTTGTCTTTGAGACAGGAGGTCATAAAAAAGAGACCTTCTTGAGTTCCGATCTGATCTTTCCAAGCCCTGGCGTCCCGAGGATCCCAGAACTCGAGGAAGCGAAGGCAAAGGGAGTGGAAGTTCTATCAGAGATCGAACTCGCCTTCAGATTCCTCAAAGGCCGAGTTGTCGGGATCACAGGAACCAACGGAAAATCTACAACAACAACACTTTCCAACAAGATTCTTCATGACGGGGGGATAAAATCCTATTTGGCCGGGAACATAGGCACTCCTCTAATCAGTTATGTCGAAGAGAGCGAAGATGATCACATCTACGTCACAGAGCTCTCCAGCTTCCAGCTGGAGTATGTCAAACAGTTCAGAGCTTATATATCCGTATTGCTGAACCTCTCTCCCGACCATCTGGACTGGCATGGAAGTTTTACGGACTACTTCGAGGCTAAAAAACATCTCCTTAAACTTCAGGATAAAGAGGACATCACCATACTCAACAGGGATGACCCTCTCGTTTGGGATTTAAGAGAAGATATCAAACCCAAGATTTTCGGATTCTCCCGAAGCCATAGGGTTGTCCCCGGTTGTTTTATCGAAAGAGAGTGGATCGTCTGTACGAATGGTAAAGAGGAGAGGATCATCCACATTGGTGGCATTCCCCTCCAGGGAGTCCATAACCAGGAAAACGTGATGAGTTCTATACTCATCGGTTTTCTTTTCGGTATCCCTGCTCCAACAATGAGGAAGACTGTCAGGTCGTTCCAAAGTCTGGAACACAGGTTGGAAGAAGTCACAACTTTCCAGGGCGTTGTCTTCTACAACGACTCCAAAGCAACGAATGTGGGAGCGACCCTAAAATCCCTGCAGAGTTTTGACAGGAAGATCATCCTCATCTTGGGGGGAAGAGATAAAGGAGGGAACTTCGAACTACTGAAAAAGCCGGTGGAGGAACGCGTCAAAAAAATTCTGTTGATCGGTGAGGCCAAAGAAAAGATTGCCCTTGCGCTCAAAAGTGATATAGGCATTCCAATGGAGTCCGTCTCCTCACTGAAGCAAGCCGTTGAGCAGGGTTTTACTGCTGCTTCTCCAGGAGAGATCGTTCTCCTCGCTCCTGCCTGTACAAGCTTTGATATGTTCCAAAGCTTTGAGGAAAGAGGGCGGGTGTTCAAACAAGAGATCTTTGCATTAATGGATAGAGTCAAAACACAAGGCAAATAACCGATGGAAATATTCAGACCCCTAGGATTCGACAAACCCCTGTTCCTTGCGACACTTGTACTCCTTTCGTTCGGATTGGTCATGGTCTTCAGTTCATCGGCGATCTTGGCGAGCGACAAATACGAGCAGCCTTTCCATTTCTTTATCAATCAGCTCATCGGTGCCGGAATTGGCTTGGTACTCATCCTAGCTATGTTTTTCATAAACAAGCCGTTCTACGAGAATCCGTATTTTATCTATGGATTGCTGGTCTTTACGTTTATCCTTCTGGCACTCTGTCTGGTTATGCCGGCATTGGGAGCAACCCAAAGATGGATTCATTTTTACGGATTGCGGTTTCAGCCATCAGAATTAGCCAAAATCAGTCTGGTCCTTTTCATCGCTCTCCAACTGGAGAAGAAAAAGGACGAGCTGAATAAGGCCTCCTCTCTCCTTTTCCCTTTGGCCGTCGTATTCCTAGGAATTCTATTGATTATCATCGAACCCGATTACGGAACTGCCATCCTCATCTTTTTGATATGCACAATACTGTTCTTCATCGGAGGAGTGAAGATGGCTTACTTTCTGGTCCTGAGTGTCTTATCCTCTGGGCTTTTTGCCTTGTATCTATTCAAGGCGACCTATCGCATGGAAAGGGTCATGGCTTTTCTATCTCCAAACAGCGACCCACTGGGAACGGGATTTCAGGCTATCCAGTCCAAACTGGCTGTCGGTTGCGGCGGCCTTTTCGGTGTAAGTATAGGTGAAAGCACACAAAAACTGTTTTTCCTGCCGTGCGCCCACACGGATTATATTTATGCGATCATCGGCGAAGAGCTCGGACTCATGGGCACAATAGCAACATTGCTGCTCTTTGTAATCATCCTGTGGAGAGGATTGGTCATCTCCAGGAGAGCACCCACCGCATTTTCGCGGATCATTGCAACGGGCCTAACGATGGCGATATTTGCCCAGGCTCTGCTCAATATCAGCATCGTTCTGGGTTTGGGTCCCCCTACAGGGCTCCCCCTTCCTCTGTTGAGTTTTGGGAGATCTTCTCTGGTCTGCACATTGTTCACTATAGGTATCCTTCTCCACATCTCACAGCGCAAGGAAGGGAGCAGAAGAAAGAGATGAAGTTACGGAAAGTCATTATAAGCGGAGGCGGAACGGGGGGACATCTCTACCCTGCTCTGGCAGTCGGTGAAAAATTAAAAGAGAAGGATCCAGCAGTAGAGATCACATTCGTCGGGAGCAGCCGGGTGCTGGAGAAAAACATAATGGAGCGTTATCGGGCAAATTTTATTCCTCTAAAGATCGAAGGATTGAAGGGGAAAGGCCTGAGGACATTTAAGTCTCTTGCTCTGCTGCCCTATGGCTTCCTCAAGTCCCTTTATATCCTTTTGCGTATGCGGCCAGATCTAGTGATCGGAGTCGGTGGGTACAGCTCTGGTCCGATCGTTCTTCTTGCATCCTGGCTTAGAATTCCGACAATGATCATGGAACAGAACCTCAAACCTGGACTGACAAACAGGCTTTTACTCCCATGGGTCCGCAAAGCTGTAGTCGCCTTTGAAGGCTCTCTTCCCTATTTTAAGGGGAAAGGGTATGTCACGGGAAATCCCACACGAGAAGAGTTCTATTCCCTTCCGAAAAAAGAGCGGAACCACCGCTTTTCCCTCCTGATCTTCGGGGGAAGCCAAGGATCTCACTTCCTCAACATGGGAGTCACAGAATCATTGCCCCTTCTTTCGCAGGAGAAAAAGGAACTACGATTCATCCATCAAACCGGAGCCAACGACTATGAATGGGTCAAAGACCGCTACGCCTACCATGGATACACAGATGTGACCGTTTCTCCCTACTTCTTCAACATCCCCGACTACTTTCAGAGCTCAGACCTCATCGTGTGCCGGTCGGGAGCCACCACGATCGCTGAGCTCATTGCCGCCCAAAAGGCATCACTCCTTGTCCCATTTGCTAAGGCTACAGATGATCATCAACTCTTAAACGCCAAGGAACTCGAAAAGGCTCAGGGCGCTGAGATCCTCCTCGAAGAGGATTTTACACCAGAGACATTCACGGAAAAAATTCGGGATTTTATGACTCATAAAGAAAAAATAGATCGAATGGAAAACAATCTTAAGCCTCTCAAAAGAGAAAACGCTGCAGAAAAAATCTCAGACCTCTGCCTGGAATTTGCGGGAGAAGGAAGTTAGGAGAACCGGTGGTCAATAAAAAATATCACAAGCTCAAACACATCCACATGATCGGTATCGGAGGCACCGGAATGAATGGAATTGCTGAAGTTCTCCTTAACCTGAGCTACAGAGTCTCAGGCTCTGACGTCCAGGAGAATGAAGCGACTCGACGTCTGGCACGATTGGGAGCCGAAGTCCACATCGGACACAGGGCGGAACAGATCCATGGCTCGAATGTGGTGGTGATCTCCTCCGCCATCACAGAAGAAAACGATGAGGTGCAAGAAGCAAGACGTCAAAAAATACCCGTCATCCCCCGGGCAGAGATGCTGGCAGAATTGATGCGGATGAAAAACGGGATCGCTGTGGCAGGCTCTCACGGAAAAACATCCACCACATCAATGATCGCCGAAGTCCTTGAAGCTGGAGGTTTTGATCCAACGATTATTGTCGGTGGCAGGCTCAACACCATCGGGGCCCATGCCAAGCTGGGAGAGGGAGATTTCATCGTGGCCGAGGCGGACGAGAGCGATCGGTCTTTCCTCTATCTTTCTCCCTTTATGGCCGTGTTGACGAATCTGGACGAGGAGCATTTGGATCAATACAAGACTCTGGATGAGATCAAAAAGACCTTTATTCATTTTGCGAATAAAGTTCCCTTTTTCTGTCCTATCATCCTCTGCCTGGATGATGCAAACCTGCAGAGCCTTATGCCGGAGCTGGAGCGCAGGGTCATCACCTATGGATTCTCCACACAGGCGGATGTCTATTCGCGTGAGCAGACGTTCGACAAATTCTCCAGTACATCCGAGATCTACTATAAAAACGAGAAAATCGGCATCCTTAAATTGAATGTACCGGGAATGCACAGCATTCACAATGCAATGGCGGCTGTATCAGTTGGGCTGGACCTTGATATGTCCATTTCCACAATTCTGGAGGCGCTCGAGGCCTATACGGGGATCGGACGGCGGTTTGAGTTGAAGCAAACGGTGAATGGCATCATGATCTTCGAGGATTATGCCCATCACCCTACCGAGATCATCGCTACGCTCGAAGCCGCAAAAAGGGGCTGGCCGCGCCGCACGGTAGTCGTCTTCCAGCCTCACCGCTACTCCCGGTTATCTTCTCTTATGAAAGAATTCGCCACTTCGTTCAACCAAGCAGATGTTCTTTTCATCACAGAAGTCTATCCTGCCGGGGAAAAGCCGATCGAGGGTGTTTCCGGTCAAGTTCTTTTTGAAGAAACTCAAAAATTCGGGCACAAGAACATCTATTTCGAATCCGATCTTTCAAAGATCCCCGCTCTTGTCGCCCAAATTGCAGAGCTGGAAGATTCGATTTTTATCCTGGGTGCAGGAAGCATCAACAAGATAATTCCTGAACTGATCAAGGAATTAGGAGGAAAATAAGACGATGGCCACACACGTGACATCCCCGCTTAGATACAAGGCAAACATCTTAATCTCCGAACCACTGCATTTCAGACGAAAGGAGAAAAAGACCAAACCCAAGAAAGTGCAGAGACGGATCAAGTTGAAATTCAGGCACATCCTTTTATGTTTCCTCCTTATCAGCGGACTGTTCACTCTTGTCCAAAGAGCTTACCTCTTCTTGATCTCTTGGGATAATTTGGATGTCGACCGCATCGAAGTGTCCTGCCCCAAAGAACAAATCGCAGAGGATATTCGCCTGTTCCTTGAAGGAAAACATTTGGGGAATCTTCTGATCCTCGACATCCATGCTCTTAAAGAAAAACTGGTCGTCCATCCTTGGATCAAAGATATCCACGTCAGGAAGAATTTCCCATCGACCCTTAAGATCTCAATTCTGGAGAGGCAGCCCGCCGCTTTATTGAAAAAAAACCACATTTGCCTCATTGACAGGGAGGGTATAAAGCTCCAGGAGGTCGATTCTTTGGTTAACTGGGACCTTCCTCTGTTCGTGGATTCTAAAAATTTTAAGGAGAATATCGCTGAGAAACTCGACCTCGGGTGGGCGCTTCTGGACAATCTGGACCCATCGGAGAGAGAATCGATCGCGGTTTTAGACCTCTCGGAATATGAAAATGCGAAAGTTAAACTCAAGGAGTCGCCCACATGGATCATAATCGGTGAAAGCGAGTTCCATGAGAGAATGAAGCGTTACCGGGCTCAAGAGCCAATATATAGACAATACGGACCCATAGAATATGTAGACGTGCGATTCGAGGAGCGTATCTATATAAAGCCTCAAAAACTATTCGCAAATGATATCTCTCCAAGCATGATAAAGGAGGCAAAATAATGCCAAAAAATGGCTATATTGTCGGTGTGGATATCGGCACAAAAAAGATCACTGCCATAATTGGTGAAGTCACGGAAGACAGAAAGATCGAGATCATCGGCATCGGAACGAGTGATTCGAGAGGCTTGAGAAAAGGAGTCGTGGTCAATCTCGACACCACTGTGGATGCCATTAAGAAAGCACAAGAAGAGGCTGAGCTTATGGCAGGCGTGGAGATCGATTCGGCGTTTGTCGGTATTTCAGGAGCTCACATCAAGAGCTTCAACAGCAGAGGCGTTATTGCTGTCTCCGGAAAAAACAAAGAGATCAGTCGAGAAGACATCAGGCGTGTGATCGATCAATCCAAAGCCGTCTCCATTCCTCCTGACAGAGAGATCATCCACATCATCCCGCAGGAGTTTGTCGTGGATGATCAGGACGGGATCAAAGATCCTATGGGTATGAGCGGAATCAAACTGGAGGTCAATGTCCATATTATCACGGGGGCCATCACGTCGGTTCAAAACCTCAGGACCTGTATCACCCGGGCTGGCATCGAGATCGAGCATTTGGTTCTCAATCAAATTGCTACCAGTTTCTCGATCCTGACCCATGATGAAATGGAACTCGGTGTCGGTTTGATCGACATCGGCGGAGGCACGACCGAAGTCGCCATTTTCGAACGCGGGAGTCTTTGGTACACATCTGTCATTCCTATCGGCGGAGACAATTTTACTAATGATATCGCAGTCGGCTTACGCACACCGATCCCCGATGCAGAGAAGATCAAGAAAAAATTCGGATGCGTGTCCAGTCCGCTAGTGGAGGAACAGGAAACCATCGAAGTTCCCTCTGTGGGCCGCGGCAAGAAGCCCCGTGTGCTTTCAAGACAACTTCTAGCAGACATTATCCAACCACGAGCAGAAGAAATATTCCGATTGGTCGACAATGACATCCGGAGAATGGGCTATGAAAAATCCCTGAATTCGGGAATCGTGCTTACGGGAGCGACAGCTTTGCTGGATGGGTTGGAAGAAGTGGCTGAGGGCATCTTTGACCTTCCGGTTCGCCGGGGTGATCCGAGCGGGATCGGAGGGCTCGTGGACAGGGTCAGCACTCCGGACTATGCGACATCAGTGGGCCTCGTTCTCTACGGATATAACCAGTGGAAGGATAGAGGTTTTTCTAAAGATAGAAAAAAAGGCTTCTGGGCCAAAATGAAGGATTGGCTAAAAGAGGCATAGGAGGCAAACATGCATGAGGATTTTAAAAGCAAACTCAAATTTCACTTGGTGGATGAGCGTGTAGGGGCTAACATCAAGGTCATCGGAATTGGGGGTGGAGGGGGAAACGCCGTCAACAGAATGATCGAGGCAAGGATCGAGGGCGTTGACTTCATCGGCGTCAACACCGACCTTCAAGCGCTCAACAACAACAACGCAGGAACCAAGTTCCAGATCGGAAATCAATTGACCAAGGGTCTGGGATCGGGAGGAAGGCCTGACATCGGGAAACAAGCTGCCCTGGAAGACACTGAGAAACTTGTCGAGCTCATGGAAGGAGCAGACATGGTCTTTCTCACCACGGGTTTGGGAGGAGGCACAGGGACGGGAGCAACGCCCATTCTGGCGAATATTGCCTCGGAGTTGGATATCCTGGCTATCGCAATCGTCACTTTTCCCTTCGAGTTTGAGGGAAAAATCAGAGCACGGCAGGCTCAGGAAGGATTAGCCGAACTCAAGACAGCCGTGGATACGGTGATCTCCATCCCGAACGAGAGGCTTCTCGAGACCGTGAACTTGGACACATCGATCCAGGATGCCTTCAAGATGGCAGACGACATCCTGCGGCAGGCTGTTCAAGGTATTTCCGACCTGATCACACGGCCTGGCGTTATCAACCTCGATTTTGCGGACGTTAAATCCATCATGAAGGGCATGGGAATGGCCTTTATGGGAACGGGGATCGCCTCTGGAGAAAGCAGGGCCGTCGATGCTGCACACAAAGCCATATCCAGTCCGCTTCTCATTGACACTTCCATCGAAGGAGCCCATGGAGTTCTCATCAACATTACGGGCGGAAAAGATATCACCCTGCATGAAGTGTCCAAGGCATCAGAATTGATCCACGGCCTGGCACACCCCGAGGCCAACATCATATTCGGCACCGTGATCGAGGAGAGCATGAAAGAGATGGTCAAAGTGACGGTGATCGCAACAGGGTTCGAACCCAAACCGACAATGGATGCCGTGACACCCCAAGAGTTCCAACCTCAAAGAGAAAAGACTCCTCCCCCGTTCCAAGTCCAGCAGGAAACCCCGCCCTACATATTCGAGCCTAAAGGGAGTGAATCCCTCTGGCAGAGGCCGGCCTGGGAAAAGAAGTGGGAGTCGTATGAAACTCCATCATTTATCCGGAGAAACAAGCGCGCATCGGTGAGGAAAAGCCTGGATGATTTTCGCTGATTGTGTCATTTCCCGCTGCAACCAATTGCTGACTTGCAGGGGGCTATCATGGCTCTGGCCACAGATTTTAATCCCGGAAGTTCTATGACTGAATCTCTGTTCTTTGTCATGCAACTGGCTGTCTTCACTCTTAAAATGAGCGTAGAAGAGTCTATAAATGCAGTGACAGCCAATGCCTCCTATGCCATGACAGGAGATGAAGAGGTAGGCAGTCTGGAAGTCGGGAAAAAGATGGATCTCGTCCTCTTTCGGGCTCCCCATTATCTCACCCTTGTCTACCACTTCGGTATCAATCCCATCAAACATGTGATCAAGAATGGGAAGGTTGTCCTCAGAGACGGGATATTAAATTTAAATGAACATCGGGAGGCGTAAAACGTTGGGCGTGAGGCGAAAGGGGTTTTCCAATCAATCCATCTATTTGGTAATACACTCCTCACGCCTTACGATTTACGCCTCCCGATAGATGTGAATTACACCTAAAATTTTATCCCGCATGTCATTAGCAATCTCGTACTCGTTGCGTTATTAAGTGATCAGATTATGTGATGGAAAAAACCGTGAGAAGGGCTCTAGGCGGGCATGGTATATCTCCCAAAGGGAGATGTGAGGACAGCCCCCACGTCCGAGCGAAGTTTCTTCGCTGGGGAAACTGAGACGGAATTTCGTTTTTGATATCATATAATCTGATCACTCGCTAATTCGATTAACGGGGAGATAAATGGCTAGTGAGTGTTGAGCTCTTTAATGAGGAGCCTGCGGAAATAGACCTTATTGCCCCTTCCCCAGCTTGAACCGCCATGGACCTGTATCCCGAAAAAACCCTCAAGGGGAACTCTGTATCCGCTTTCGACTAAAATATCGGTAAAGTCCACGATTTTTGAGCCGTTGATCCAGGCTTGTATACGTGGCGGTTGGCCCTGAATCCGTGCCCGGACAGTGTTGAACTCGTCGCTTTTCCACAAATCTTTACCTCCAGGATTGTGGACAAGAAAATCGCCGCCACCCGGGCAGTAAATCGCACCTATTTCCCCATCGGGCCGATAATCGATGGTCACTTGGTAAGAGAGTACGTGGGGTTGAACACGCAGGAACAGGCCGGTGTCGATGGGGTAATCGGCCTTAACCTCGGCATATACCTCAAAATCACCGTATGTCTTTAATGTAACAAGAAGGCCCCCCTCCCCATCTGGCGTCTGGCTTGCAACGATTGTACCATTCATCACTTCCCACACTCCAGAATTCTCGCTGGATTCAGTCAACCTCCTCCACCCTGAGAGTGTCTCGCCATTAAATATAGAGCTAAAGCCCTCTAGAGATATTCCCTCCTGTGGAGGAGTTCTCTCTGAACAAAAATTCATAAACAGGGATAGAAACAGAGCAAAACAGGCTAATTCAGTCCTTCTTTTTAGATTACTCCTCAAGGCTCCCCACCTCTGCTTCAACTTCGTCGAGGATCTCGCAAGACTTCACCAGGTCTTTCTGGAAATACTTGATCTGGTCATCATCAAGAACGATCTCCGAGAACTCACCGATTCCCGTGTTGACCCCGTACACAATCTCATGCGCCTGGATCTTGTTTTCGAGCATAGCACGACATTTTTTGATCTTCTCTAAAGAGTCAGGATGCAGCTCGACCTTTTTTCCATTTCTGGAAACGTCGATCACATCGTCTATCTCTAAGCCCGAACCTTTTATGACAAGGGACATGTATTCCTCCTAATCTATCCTGTTACGGTTTTGATCAAATCCTCTGTTTTGGCTGCAGCGATCTGTCCCAACCGGCGACAGACGTTTGAACTTGTTCCCTCTGTCCGGATATCCGCACAGCGGAGGGGCGACTTTGACTGCCACCATTTCCAATATTCTTTGACCTGCATACCACAGTGATCCTTCGCTTCCCCTCTCTCTTTGTTCAGCATCCCGGATGAAAGACCGATGGCCATAATCCCGGCTGTGAGAAAACCACAGAGGTCTTTATGATACATCCCTCCCCCAAATCCAGCCGCTGCCCAGACAAGCTCCTCTGGCTTCTTGAGAAACTTAAGCGAGACCATAAAGAGAGATTCAGCACAGCTGTAACCTTCGCCAAAATAATTCGGCAGGTCTTTGGCCATCGAGGAATGTTCCACCCATTTTAACTCTTCCGGCGTCAAATCTTCCTTGAGTTCAGGTTTCTCCTGAATATCCCAATAGGGATAAGCCGATTTGGATAACAATCCTGCCCCGAGTAATATTCCAGGAATAGAGCTCACGAATGTTCGTCTTGGAATCTCCAATTGCCCTTTATTTTTCATTGTTCCTCCTCACTCCATCCAGAGAAAAATCTGTGAACGATTATTTCCTGTGTTTAATCCGGTGATAAACGTTAAAAAATATATAAATGGTAATTCTGTGCGAATGTCAAGATAAAAAAATAAAGCCATGCTTTATGAGAAAAGAGACGCACATCCCCCTCGGGAAATGATGGAAGTCACACGATTAGACAGTTTCTACACTGTAAACTGATAGGACAGGGCAGGATGCATTTCCAAATCCGTGATGTCATGAATACTCAATAGCGTTATTGAGTGATCAGATTGTGTGATGGAGAAAACCGTGAGAAGGGCTGGGTGGGAATCAAGATATGATTTTCTGCAAATCAGCCTCGAGCTGTTCCTGAGGGACAAAACCGATAATCCTGTCAACCTCCTGCCCATCTTTGAATATCAACAGCGATGGTATGGCCATGATCTGATAATCCATGGCAGTTTTCTGATTTTCGTCCGTGTTGAGCTTGACGAACTTGATCTTGCCATTCATCTTTTGGGATACCTCTTCTAAAACTGGGGTTACCATACGGCAAGGACCACACCAGGGTGCCCAAAAATCCACAGCAACAGGAATATCGGATTCCAGGACTACACTTTTAAAAACACTAGACGTGACTTCATTGATCTTACTCATTTGATCCATCTCCTTTTAGAAACAGCAACAGAGCTTTTTGGACAGTATCATCCGTGAGGCTGTAACAAATTCTGGTTTTTTCTCTTCTTCCCCGAATGATACCCGCATCTTTTAAAACCTTGAGGTGTTGAGAAACGTTCGGCTGTGATATGGAGAGACATTTCTGCATCTCCCCCACACAGCATTCCTTCTCCATCAGATCTTCCACGAGTTTCACTCTTGCCGGATGAGACAAAGCCCTGAACTTGTTCGAAAGCTCTTCGTATTCTTTTGAGTATCTCTTTTTTTTCATTGATATATTATTTTGTTACTATATTAGAATAATATTATATATAATTCATCCTATATGTCAAGAAGAAAAATTCCCCTTTAGCCTGGATTATTCACGAGTCGATGTTGCTGTAGATGCGAGACACAGGGCATGCAGCTGTGGTTATCCACCGCAAATGCCCTGTAACGAAGCAGATGCATTAAGA
>CAZXJE010000026.1:1763-20132 GCA_964640835.1 uncultured Eubacteriales bacterium | reverse complement strand
TTTTTGTAGCTTACAAAATAACACAAAGTGTCCAGGAGGGTCTGACATACCTACATTTCTTATGAAGATCTTTCAATGTTAAGTGATGAAGAATGATAGTAATTGATAATTAAAGACTATTAAATTATAATAATGATGAATAAGGAATATATTCTCACAGATCATGCAAAACAAAGAATGGAAGAAAGAAACATATCGGTCAAAGATCTAAAAGATGCTTTAGAATATCCAGATATCACCTACGCAGGAAAACAAGGGGAAATCAATGTTGTCAAAGAGATTGGAAAAGCTAAGAAAATAAGAGTTGTATATGTTCTTAAAGGAAAGAAAAAAATCATTATAACGGCAATGCTGAAACCATGATGGTGAGAAAGGAGGGAGAATGAATATCACATTCGATAGAAAGGCGGATTCAGGATACATAAAGCTATCTAGAAAAAAAATAACCAATACGATACTCGTGTCTGATTATTGCAATGTCGATATCGACGCTCAGGGAGGAGTTGTAGGTATCGAACTTCTCTTCATCAGTCAATATATGGATGATTTTAAGCAATGGTTAAACTTGAATAGTGCAGCTGAATACCTTAATAAATCCACTGTCACGATCCGAAGATGGATTAAGGAGGACAAAATTCCTCATTACAAGCCGGGCAAGGAATACCTTTTTCTTGAAGAAGATCTAGATGAATTCATGAGACGACATAAAAAGGATTCAGGATAAATATTTGCATAGTAAGTGTCACTATATGCAATTCTAGAGAGAATCTGATTGAAATTCCAATCCGGAAGTTTTCACTTTGCTTTGACAAGATACTCCTTTTATTTTGACATCGTATATTCCCTGTAGTATAAACGTTGCGTGGGAAAAAAAGTATTTTAGGAAGAGCTTTTTGATGAGGAGGAGCGAATGAAATTCACGAAACTTTCCATTATCTTTCTCTGCGTATTCATTCTCATCATTGTTACTAGCAGCTGTGCTCCAGGAAACACGAGATTTGATGCGAAGCCGGCTGGCTTCTGGGCTGGGCTATGGCATGGTCTCATTTGTGTTATCACATTCATCATCAGTCTGTTTTCCAAGAGTGTGACAATGTACGAAGTGAGCAACAGTGGTGGGTGGTACAATTTTGGATTTTTACTCGGAGCTGCAATAGCTTTAGGAGGAAGCTGTGGTTCTTCGTGTAAGAGGAAAAGGAAAAAGAGCGCTCGAGAAAAAGAGTGGGGTGAGATTGCTGAAAAAGTGGAGGAAAAGGTCCGTAAAGGTATCAAAAACTGGGCTGACGAAGAGGATACAAAACGGGACGACTGGGAAGAAATTGGGGAGAAAATCGAGGAGAAGATAAAACGTGAGCTCCGCAAGTGGGCAGAAAAGTAAGCCGTAATTACTGACATATCCACCATAATCCCAGGCAGCAGTGATGAACTGCTACTATGAGAGATTGCCATTAATATATCCCTTCAGATAGGGCTCTGAAGCCCATTTTAAAGCAGTTAAGGGCAAGGGGAGGCTTAATACTTCTCTTGTGTTCAGAACTGCACAAGAAACAATATAAACAGACGCCTATTTGTCACCAATGTCACCAAATTTGATTAAAGTCGCCTAATTACGGCTAAAGATGATTAAATGGAAGCGTTAAAAAAAAATGAAAGAACCAAGGGAAACGCCTGGAGTAACAGGAGTGCCGGAGGAGGGAGTCGAATCCACACTCACCGTAAAGTGAACTGGATTTCGAACTTTGGATATTTCAACTGGATTTAACCAGGACGATATTGGAATAATACACTTCTTCCCTATTTTCCTTAAATACTTGGCTTTTCAGTAAGTTGCTGGCTTTATGTGCTTTACGAGAAAGCAAAAAATTTATTCCTGGAGGATTTTAAGTCCCGTGCATATAAGGACGATCATTTGTAGTCAAAATAGCCAGTTCTGACCAAATTGTGACCATCCGAGGCATATTTCCCTATACTTAGGCATACTTCGACATACCTTCAGATATTCCAAAGCCCTAAAGTTCAAAGTTCTAAAGTTGCTCTAAAGTTGCAAGGCATATAACTAAAGTTTTTTCAGAAAATCTTTGGCTTGAACATTACCACTTTCAACGGATCCGAGAGAGTAATTGTCTTTCACCTCAGTAATGGTAATTCTTCCAACCTTTTCTTCATCAGCTCCTAAAGATAGACCTGTGTCGGGATCAATCAACTCTTCTCCTTTGCGATAGATCTCAAACACATCTCCTGCCTTAACTCCTGAGCCAGTTCCTAAGTTAACCCAGACTTTTGAACCTTCAACTTTAACAATTCTTCCCGTATGAGACGCCGGAGTTATCCCTGCAGCTTTATCAACAATCTTTGCAACCATCTTTTCTACGGCAGGATGCATCACTTCATTGGCTAATCCATAGTCGAAGTTCTGTTTAAAATTTGCGTTTTTATAATGCGCCCCGATCAAGTTTTTTTTGTTATCTGCTTCCCCCGCGACTAAGATCTCCCCTGTCGTCGTATTGATCATTCGAGATTGAAGAACTACCTTTCCAGTGGTCACACTGCCGCCGATCCTCCCAATGCTTCCCCCGGTTCTACTCACACTAAATTGACTGACAGAACCAGTGAGTATTAGATCAACCCCCAACATTTTCCCGATTTTTGCTGCAGTCTGGGGTGTAACCGCACCTGAGGCCCCAAAGTCTTGCTCTCTTAGGATCAAATCTACCTTCTCTCTTTCGATCAGGGTGAATTTTCCGGTGTCCATGAGGTTGGTAACAAACACATCCGCAGCGGCTTCACCAAGCCTATCACCCCACCAATGCCATGTACTGTTATTCTCAAATCTCACGACGGCTACTCTCAATTTTCCCTGGCCGGAATACACATGGGAAAAGGAGATAAGAACAAACAGTAATACAAGCATAAAAATCAACAAAAAGTTTTTTTTCATCGAACGTGTCTCCTCATTTAATTTTGTTTTTTTTGGTTATTGCTTAATTTTCAAATTGAATTTCGTAAAATTATTTCGGACTATAATACTGACTTTATGCGCAACAAATTTCAAGATTTATACTACATTTATTCTATTCACTTTGCAAGGACACAAGTTCAGCTCTTTATCAGTTATTCATATCTGATCGAACTCACAGGATCAGCGAGAGCGGCTTTAATAGACTGGAAACTGACTGTCAGCAAGGCGATACACAAGGCCATCAATCCTGCGGTGGCAAACGTCACTAAGTTAAGAGAAATCCGGAATGGAAAATGAGAAAGCCAATAGTTCTTTAGGACAAAATACGTCAGTGGCCACGCAACCACATTGGCGACCAAAACCCACTTTACGAAATTTCGTGAGAGCCGAAACACGATAGAACCCACCGAAGCCCCCAAAACTTTTCGGATACCAATTTCTTTGGTTTTCTGTTCTGCTGTGTAGGAAGCCAAGCCGAAAAGACCGAGGCAGGCCACAAATATCGCTATAAAGGCAAAAAATGTGATGATTTGACTCAACCGCTCTTCTGAGTGGTAGAGGGCATCAAAGTTCTCATCCACAAATATGTAGTTAAAACTCCTCTCTTTCTCAAATGTATTCCAGGTTTCCTCAATATGGGATAATGTTCGAGAAATATCATCCGTGTTCATCTTGATGGACAAAACATTGGTCTGGCTTGGCCTTAGAAATATGGCTAGAGATCCGATGGCGTGTTTGAGCGACATGTAATGGAAATCCTTGACGATCCCCACAATCGGTCGTTTGGCCTGCGGGGAATGTCCGATCTTTTTGCCAAGAGTCTCCTCTCCCCAACCCAACTTCGTCATAGCGGTTTCATTTATCAGGAAAGCGCCTTCTTTATCATCACCAAAATCTCTGGAGAAATCCCTCCCTTGGATGAGGTCGATCTCATATGTCTTCAGAAAATCATAATCGCAAAAAATATAATCGAAGTTAAAAGACACACTATCTGGTTGTCCTTCAACAAATGTGGTGAGGACAGCTCCTGTTCGGCCCGGAATACCGCTGGAGTAAGAAGCCTCTAGAATGCCTGCGTCTTTTTTCAACTCGTTCTTGAATGCCTCGAACTTTTGAGATACACCCTGACCTCTGATATACATTGCAAGCACCTGCTCCTTTTTAAATCCAAGTTTTTGATTTTTCATGTAATTCAACTGCTTTAAAACGACCAGGGTACTAATTATGAGGACAATCGAAATGGCAAACTGCAGTATAACAAGAGCGTTTCGAAGTCGTGAACGGGTAGACTTAATTTGAACTTTTTGTCTTATGGTATCGATGGGTTGAAAAGAGGAAAGATAAAAAGCGGGATAGCTGCCTGCCGCGATCCCAGTGATTATCACAAGAATAAGCAGCCCCATAATAATAACCAAGCTTAGAAGAGATGCCGTGGGAATCTTTTTTCCGGCGAGGTCGTTAAAAACAGGAAGCAGGAGCCATATCAGACCAAGAGCCAAGATCAAAGAAACGAATGCGAAACCGATGGATTCTGTCAAAAACTGTACAACAAGCCGTTTCTTGTAAGCACCCAAGACTTTTCTCAATCCGACTTCCTTTCCCCGTTTGGCGGACCGTGCGGTGGACAGGTTCATAAAATTGATACACGCGATCAAAAGAATAAACATAGCGATGAGGGAAAAGACATAGACATACCGGATATCTCCATTTCCTTCGAACTCTGCTGCGAGTTTGGATTTAAGGTGGATATCGGTCAGCGGCTGCAGGTAATAAAACATCTTTGTTCCAACCTCTCTGGCCCTTTCACCCGCATGTTTTTCGACGACGCCCGCAATTTTTTCCTCTACAATCTCAGCTTCGACACTCTTTTCGAGAAGGAGATAGGACCATCCCGCAATGCCAAGCCAAGAGTCCAATATTCTGGCGCGTCTTCCTTGGAGCGTGTTGATCGAAACCAAGTAATTAAAATGAAAATGGGAATTGCGAGGGACGTTTTTAACTACTCCTGTCACTTTCAGATCGCCATCAGCGCTGAGGTTAAGAGTTTGCCCCAATGGAGGCTTGTTTCCGAAGATCTTCTTAGCCATGTCTTGAGTTAAGACGATGGAACCCGGATCTTCAAGCGCCGTTGTCGGATTTCCCTCTATGAGTTCAAATGAAAAAATATGAAAAAAATCTTTATCCACATAACAAATGTTTCGTTCATCAAAATTATTATCAGCATGCTTAATAAGGCCCGTTCGCTGCAACAGTCTTGTATAGGCCCTGACTTCTGCCACTTCCTCTCCAATCGCCTGTGTTCCACCATAGGGAGAGAGTGCATAATGGCTAAACGCATCGCCGATCTCTTCTGCATATGTAATCCTATAGATGCGATCCGCATTCTCATGGTATCTGTCATAGCTTAACTCATCCTGAACCCACAACAGAATGAGGATGCAGCACGTCATTCCCACAGCTAGGCCACCGATATTGATAAAAGAATAGCCTTTATGCCTTTTTACTTGCCTCAGTGCGATTTTTAGATAATTTTTAATCATAGTTTTTCCCTTGTTGCTGTTTTCTCCGCAAGCTACATACTTCATAAATTATATAAAGGAAAATTCTTAAATTCCACTGGAAAGGGGAATTTATTCTAATTTTATGGTGATTTCTGTTATTGCGGTGTAGGCTTGCCAAAGACCGTGAACTCAAGCACTCCATGAGGGAGATCTTTCGGCCAGCCGATGATTGTCAATCTCACGTGGCGGCATTTGATAGGTTTGATCTCATCGAACTCAACAGCGTTGTCTCAGTTATTATTCGTTTTGTCCACGACCGTCGTAAAGGTTTCTCCATCTGAGGAGACCTTGTGATATTCCCAATGCACTAAATCTTCAGAAGACCAGACAGCCGACCCAGAGTTTCCAGCGGACATGATCCCACCAGTCAGATACAGGTAGTATTTTTCGTTAAACTTGATGACAGTGGGATCGGCGAGCCGCCCGGCATTCTCCATAACAAGCGGATTAACATATCGAAGCGTCTTATCGTTCGGATCATTGTAACACAGCATCTCATTCGGCTGAGCATCGGCCGAGCTCCCACAGGGGCCCTGAAGCGCTCGGATCGAAATCGATGCGATTACCAGCAGCACAAATACAACAATCAAAGTTACCAGGATTGCTTTTCGAATAGACATAAGATCCCTCCCTGAGTAAAACAAGATCTCCTATATAGTCCCAGATAAACCTTCCCTGAGCGCTCCCTTTATTTTGCTTTTCCGACCTTGGTTTCCCACGTGGCCCAATCGCCGCCAAATGGTTTTAAATCCAAGTCAGATGGACTGGTGGGAGCAGGGACCAGAGCCTCATAAACCTGTTGGGCATGAGCCTGGGATCTGGTGAAAGACGTGGCTGCCTTTGCTAGCCAAAATAGCGAGTCGTTTCCGTCAGCAAGCAGTCCCTTATAAAAGTAGACTTTGCCCTGGTAGTATTCAGCATTCGCCAGTGAATACAACTCGTTCAAGGCAGCATATCCGGTATCGGTGAAATTGAGATACATTAGTTTTTTATAGGCAGTGGCGATGTTTAGACTAGCTGCTTTCTGAGCGGCTTCGACCGCCTCTTTAGGATTGGCGGCAAGAGTTAATTTATAGAAAGTATGCGTGCCTTCGATATAGGGATAGCTCGATCGCATCTTTTCTCCGTCTGATGCGGTCGAAGAATGGATCACACGGCCGGCAGGGCCCGTACAGATATATGCCACACCCTTATCCCCATCATCCGGGAGAAGAACCGAAACCCACGAGTTCGACGGGCGGCAGACCTTGGCATCCCAGCCTCCCTCAGGGGGATTGGGTGGAGCGTCGCCAGGGAAACGTAGCATCATTTTCATGAATTCCACATCGATATGGCCGTGGTAATTGTGGAGCATGTCCCAAAGCATCAGGTTCCGGGGGGCGGCATAAGCTCCGTATCCGCCGTGCTGTTTGATAAATCCCCCTTTTTTTGTGGGCATCATCTCTTTACTTAGGTAGTTATTCGTGGAATAAAGAAAATTGACTTCGCCGAAGTCACCGGGTTTTCTGACACTCTGAATGGCCGCTGTTTTTTCGACTACGCAGGCATTACCTTTGACATCGACAAAATGAAAATTCTCCGGGATGTTTATCTGCCAGGGCAGAAGCATGTCCCTGGCCTCATGGGCGTTGGCTGCAAAACGCACAATGTGTGTCAGGGAACATGACCAGGACAGCCCATAATTCGTATCGACATCCCGGGGAGAACCACCTCCCCCACTGTTTCCCACAAAAAGCCCCCGGTTATTCATCAAGAAATGATCGCCGATCTCACCGGCTTGAGCACCACATATATAGTTATTCCCTTTATCCGGAAAGGCCAAAATGATCATGCCGTATGCAGCTTCACCTGAGTCAAGGGTATCCATTCCGATCAAACGTCCATCTGTGGTGGCTAATCCCCAGGCGGAAGATACGGAGCAATTTTTGGGCGGGAGTGAATCCTTTTCCGCACCAGGAGGGAAATCGGAAGTCTCTGGTTTGGGCAGGGTGCAGTTCATCAGCAAAACATCCGTGTATGACAACTGGAAGCCGGTGGCTGTCGCTCCATCCGCGATTCCTTTCATGATCTCAATATTTTCGGGACTATACTTTTGGATGTAAAACTGATTTCCTTTTAGCATATAGAGAACTTTTTCATGGTTGTACGTTTGCAGAGCTGAAGCCCACTTCGCCTCTTTTTCTTTTTCCAAATAGGGCCCAACCTGATGACCGTACTGATATCCCATCTCATAATCGGAGCCACTTAAAATGACAACTGGCAGGATACCTGGAGGCAAAACCTCTTTAACATTGGTTCCATTTGCCATCAGGTTTGCAGTCAGATTCAAGAAAATTAATACAGTCAAAAAAAGAACATAAGTATGTTTTCCGGCCTTCATTATTCCTCCTTTTGTGAGGCGATTCTGTATAACTTATATCATAAGCAAAGTTTATTAAAAAGCCGCAAGTTGAAAAAAAAGAGATCGATGCTTAGAATTATGTTTTCATGCCTAAAAAAGCAATTCTAAGCATTAAAATTGGGTATTCAATAGAGCTATCCTTTTTAAAATCAACTACTTCTGTCAGCCAAAGCACAATTAACAATTAATGTATTTTAGTAACATAAAAGGCGGACCGTTCGATCGGGTCTCGAGTGATATAATCGTGATGATACTGATTCTTTAGATAAAGGGAAGTCTGGTCGCAGTAATGAGGGCTGGAAGGGACTCCCGACACTCCGGTAGGGATCACTGTCCAGGATTCGTCCCAATTTGCCAGGGAATAGATGTGGCGGTGGGAAGCACCTGATTTGGATACAAAGTCCTTGAAGCTGTAGAAGAAGGGACAGACAGTATGAAAGCTCCCGCCCACAGGGAAGGGCCCACGATTCAGCCGAAATACACGGTCTAAGATCTTCACACTTCCTATGGGGTGGGCGAGATGGAGTTTATGGATCTTTCCCCACTCCCAATCCTCTGGATTCTCTCCCCTATCCATCACAAGATCCTGGACAGTGTCTCTAAAGCTCCTCAACACGACCTGGGAAAAATCCTCTTCGATTTCAGTCGTGTTGACATCATCGCACCATAAGGAATGTTTAGCACCGAACAGCTTCACCAATAGATTAAGATACAGCACCTGGCTTCCAAGTAAATCATCAAGGAGCTCATCGCCCAGCTCATCCTGTGTCAGATTTTTAGTGAGATGGAAGATCATTTTTTCAAAGACCGCAGCTGCCGCACTGTCTTCAGTGAGCTCCCCAGGCCAGGACATCAACAGTCCCATGGCTTCCCTCTCCGGTGGGGACAAATCCTCCAGGTGCTTCAATTCCCCAAGAATATCTCCCAAAATATCATCAACCAGCGCCGAATGAAGGTCAGCGTGCATAGATTTAAAATCATCTATGGACAGTTTCTCTTTAGCCTCCAGCATCTCACGGATGCGCTCGATCCGGTGGGGCGGTAAAAACCATGTGCTGATGTAGTAGGGATAGATCTCATCCGTAGCACGATTGTTGGCGGATGAGACATATCCGCTTTCGGGATTGTAAACATGGGGAAGTTCCTCGAATCGGACGAATCCTTTCCAGTCATACTCGTCAGTCTCCCCGGGGAACACAAAGTGGCCTTCGCCTTTGCGGATAGGAACACCACCGCAACAATACAGCCCGATATTTCCATCGACATCCGCGTAATTTATATTCTGACTGATAGAAAAGAAATTCTTGGCCGCATGCTTGAACTCTTCCCAGTTTCTGGCTCGATTGAGCCAATAGACAGAATAGACTTCATTCGAGAATTCATTCCCGATCCAGCGCATAGAAAGGGCATGTTCGCCCAAGTTTTTAAAGCCGGAGATGATGGGGCCTCGGTGGGTGAAGCGAAGCGTTTTCTCTGCGATGTCACCGCCTTTGATAAGGATCTTTTCTGTCCGGACATCCATCTCGCGCCACTCGCCATTGAACATGTATAGGTCAGGATTCTCCGGATGGATGGTTTCCAAGTAGAAATCCATGTCGTCCACCATGGCATTGGTCATACCCCACGCGATACTCTGATTGTGGCCAGCCACGACAGAGGGGGCTCCGGCAAGACAAACGCCCGTGACATTTAATTCTCCTTCGATGACCTGATGCATTTGGTACCAGATTCCTGGGACGAAGAGATCCAGATGTATGTCATTGGCAAACAAAGGTTTTCCCGTTGTGCTTTTTTTGCCTGATACGGCCCAGTTATTGCTCCCAGAAAAAACTACAAGACCCAATTCTTCGAGTTTGTGGGAGGATTCTAACAGCATTGTGTTGAGATCCAGTTCGATCTTTTCCAACCGGAACTCGGGATAGCCCAGAAATTTCTGAAGGGAGAGATCGGGGATCAATTCTATGAGTTTTGGATTGTCCGGACCGATTTTTTGTTCGATCTTGAAGACAAGGGTTTCAGATTTCCAGGGAAATGCCAGATCCCAGGCCATGTAACCGATCAGATTTAATGAGTGTTCCGGCGCCCAATCCTCCGGTTTATAACCGAGCAGAGAAAATTCAAGGGGCAGTTCATTACGATTTTTTTCAATAAATTGATTGACACCATCTGAAAAGGCTTCCAGACATTCGAGGATTTCCTTGCTTTGACGGCCGAGTACCATCCGCGATTTTTCCGGAATGCGAAGCGCTCGCATCAAAAGATCTGTCTCAACCAGGTCCGTCCCGAAGATTTCAGAAAGTCTTCCGGTAGTCGCACGCCTGAAAAGATCCATCTGCCAGAGACGGTCTTGAGCCATAACATAACCGGTGGCCCGGTAGAGATCCTCCTCGTTCTCTGCATAGATGTGGGGTACGGCATAGGCATCTCTGTAGACCGTGACTTGACCCAGCATCCCCTCCAGTTTGACCTCTGCGTTGTAGTCCGGAAGACCTTTTCGGGAGAGCTGTCTGACATACAGGATCCCGATAATCAGCCCCACAGCTAAAAGTATCAAAAAGGCGACAAATATCTTTTTTAGAATTTTCATCATCCTCTCCTGAATAATTCCCTATCCCAAACAAAAAATCATGGTGTTGTCCATCACTATATATCAATTCCGATTATTAATCCTCACCGATGACATCTTCACTGACGCCCCATCCATAGAGCGATGCGGTATCGAAGAGATTGATGCCGAGATCGAAGGCATGTCTGATCACACCCGGCATGTTCATGACTCCGGCACCGAATGCAATATCAGAGACTGTGATCCCCGTTTGATCCAATTGATTGTAGCTCTTGATCTTTGGTTGGCCTTCATCTTCTTCAAACTCTTCGTTATTAGCAGTAATTCTTGGCGATGACTTTGTTTTCCCAAAAAGGCCTTGGAGCAGTCCATCGATTGCTGCGGTTAAGCCAGTAAAGAATGTCCGGCGCGTCATTGATATCATATTTAGTTAGGACTCAAACTTATCCCCTATCATTTGGTTCCAGATGAAAGTTTATTATATTAAGGCTTCAAAATATGTCAAGATTCCAAAGGCCTGGCATCTTATTTATTCGATCACGAGAAAAGATACTTTAACACTTAGAATGATGATTTCTTGCCTAAAAAGATCATTCTAAGGCTCAATAACAAGGGTATTATCAAGCTATCTTTTTATTTTTCAATAAGTTGTGCCAGCCAAAGCACAGCTATCAGTTATATTGTAATTCTCTTCCTAATAAAAGCTTCTAAATGCAGGGAAGCCTGGCTTTAGCTATATTTTTGCATTAATATTAATTCGGTTGTGCGTTGCTTCACAGGCAGCAAAAAAAGACTATTGAGCGATGACTAAAGCGTCCCGAGAGTTCCAGGTTTTTGTCAAGCCGATCGGCTCCATCTGCAACCTGGACTGTCACTATTGTTATTATCTGAAGAAAGAACATCTCTATCCAAAAGGAGAGTCGTTTCGGATGCCGGACGACATTTTGGAGGAGTATATCGTCCAGCACATCAAGGCTTTTCCTGAGGAAGTGATCCGATTCTCCTGGCATGGGGGAGAGCCGACGGTTTTGGGACTGGATTACTTTCGGAAGATCGTGGCGCTGCAGCACAAACACCAGCCTTCTGGCCAGCGCATCATGAACGGCATGCAGACCAACGGGACGCTCCTCGATGAGGACTGGTGCCGCTTTTTAGCGGATGAGAGCTTTGCCGTGGGTTTAAGCCTGGATGGCCCGCAGGAAAAACATGACCGGTACCGCCGGACTAAGGACCAAAAGTCCACGTTCGAGGATACGATGCGTGGATATAAACTCTTGCAGCAGTATGGAGTCAATTGCGATATTCTGTGTGTTGTGACTGCACACAATGTCAATCACCCCACCGAGGTGTACAGATTTTTCAAGGAGATCAAAGCTCCGTATGTGAGCTTTCTGCCGATGGTGGAACGACAGCCCGAAGCTGAAAGCGGAGTAAGCTCCAACACAATGTCGGCAGAAGCCTGGGGCGATTTCCTCTGCACAATCTTCGATGAGTGGGAGGAACAAGATGTCGGTTCGATCAAAGTGCAGATATTCGAGGAAGCGGCCAGGACGGCGTTCGATCAAGAACATTCCCTGTGTATATTTCGTCCGATCTGCGGGGATATTCCGGTCATCGAACACAATGGGGATTTCTATTCCTGCGACCACTTCGTAGATGTCGAACATCGGCTTGGAAATATCCAAGAGATTCCCTTGGTTGAGCTGTTCGAGAGTCCTGCACAGAGAGAATTCGGGCAAGCTAAGTTGGACACTCTCCCCCGTTATTGCCTGGAGTGTGAGGTTCGGGAAATGTGCAATGGTGAGTGCCCGAAGAATCGCTTTATCCAGACGCCTGATGGCGAACTAGGATTGAATTACCTGTGTGCGGGATACAAACGCTTTTTCACTCACTACCAGCCATTTGTTCAAGAGGTGGCCACTCAATGGCGCCTGCAAAGGCTCGAGCTTGAGCAGCAAGCCTTGCGCACACAATCCACTAATGTTCAAACTCATCGGCGAACTCATATCCGAACCGGCCCCAAGATCGGGCGCAATGATCCCTGTCCGTGTGGCAGCGGCTTGAAGTACAAAAAATGCTGCTTAGACAAAAATTCAAGTTGATAACTTGTTTGGTTAACTAATTCAGCTAAAAATATCGTCAGGTCTTAAGCTTTTCTTTGAAGAATGCGATCGTGCGCTTCCAGGCAAGTTTCGCCGCCTCCTCGTGATAGCGAGTGCTTGTGTCGTTGAAAAACGCATGAGCAGCGCCCTCATACATGAACATTTTGTATTCAACTCCCGCTTTCTTCATGGCCGCTTCGAATGTTTTTATACCCGCATTGATCCGTTCGTCTAGCCCGGCATAGTGGCAAAGCATAGATGCTTTGATCTTTAGGACATCTTCTGCCGCAGGCTGTCTGCCATAAAAGGGAACCGCCGCGTTTAAATCCGGGGCGTTCACAGCCACCTGGTTCGTTATTCCCCCACCCCAGCAGAAGCCCACACATCCGACCTTTCCTGTCGATTGGGGATGGGTTTTTAAGTACTTGACCGCAGCAACAAAATTCTTCACTGTCGTCTCTGCATCAAGCTCTCGCATCTTCGCCCGAGCTGCATCGACATCCTCCGGGGTTCCCCCTAGCGGAGAGCAAGCATCCGGGGCCACAGCCAAAAAGCCTTCTAAAGCGACACGCCTGGCAACATCTCTTGTGTGGGGATTGAGTCCTCTGTTTTCGTGGATCACTATCACACCGGGGAGTTTTTCGCCTCCTTTAGGCCTCGCAAAATGCGCAAGCATCTCTCCTGTTTCAGCGGGGTATTTGATGTCCTCCACATGAAGCCTGGGATCATCCTCGGCAACGAATTGGGCTTCGGCGACATTTCCTTCAAGAAACGGAAGTAGAGTTAAAACCGCAGCAGTGCCACCCACAAGTGTAGAGAGTTTCTTGAGGAACTCCCGGCGGCCAAATGATCCTTTCGAGTATTCATCATACAAACCTAAAATTTTTTCATCCATAATCCTCCCTCCTTTTTTAGTTTAGAATTTTATATATTTTATTATATCATCACAAAATTGAACATATAAACTTATTTGTTCGTAAGCATACCCAAAACCGTGATGACAAAATATCATATTGCTTTATTGAGTGGTCCAATTATGTGGTGGAGAAAACCGTGTGAAGGGCTGGACGGGCATGTTACATCTCCAATAGGAGATGTGAGGGAAGACCGCAACCGAGCGAAGTTTCCTCGCTGGGGAAACTGAGAGTGTTTTCGAAATCACTAATTGGAACACTCGGAACGTCGTTCATCACGGATTTGTGGATGCTTCCTTATTGTTCAAGTATCTTGTAATCCGTATATTCCTCGATAACTTCCTGGCGGATATTTTTTACGACCAATCCCACATGAATACGGACGGCCATCTCCCGGAGAACAAAGTGCCCCTCAGGGAGGACGTAAAAATCCATTCCCATCTCCATCAATTTCAAGGGACCTGGATTTTTAGCCAGTTGTAATTCCGCTCGCCGAATATCCCACGTCTCCTTGTCGATATAAAATATCCCGTCGAAAAAATCTTTTGTTCTCTGCTTGGCTTTTGCATCAAGAACATAAACAGGAATCCCCTCCAATGCGGTCTCCTCCAGCAAAACAAAATCATAATTCTCTTTGTTTTTCTCGCTGAAGGGGAACATCTCGTCGAGTGAGAGATCCATCCTCCCTCGACGATCTTCCTTGTCATTTTTGTCTTTAGCCTTCTTCCTCTCCTTGGCCGCTTTCTGCATATCCTTATAGGCCTGATTTATGTGATCCTGGGTAACATCCTTTCTTTTGCCGTTTTTTATTTCCACAGCGCTTTGAATCCTCTCTTGCCGTTTCTTGTCTTTCATTAAAATTGTCTTTTGAACGACAGTTTCTTTCTTGGGCTTCCAGTTCTTGTCCATTTCGGTTTTTTTGGACAGAACTGATGCCTGCCAGTGCGACAGTTCCGGATAGGATTCTAACCGCTGGGCTGTCTTCGACACGACATCGGCCACATCCGTCGCTTGGAGTGATTTGAAAGCAGCAAAAGCAAATAAAGCTGTCCCCAAAAGCAAAAAAATGGCGAGTAAAATCCTTTTATTTGTTCTCATCGTGCTCCTTTAAATCTTCAGGGATTCAAGGCACCATCATGGGCGTTTTTTCACTTTGTCTCTACTGAAACCGGCCGCTTCTTCGGCCTGGGCCATATATCCTTTTCTGTATTTTTTTGTGCTGTAGTAATCCCAATAGGAAGCCGTCCCATAGGGCTGATTTCGTTCTACCAGAACGCCATCTTTGAGGACCATTTTGATCCTCCTGATGTTTGAGATGTTATCCAGGGGGTTTGCAGCGACCACCACAAGGTCGGCCAGTTTGCCCTCCTCGACAGTGCCCAGTTGGTCCAGAACGCTACACAGATCTGCACAGTTACGTGTAGCCGCAATGAGGGCGTCCATCTCACTCACCCCAGAAAGGACAAATTGTTCGATCTCAAGGATTCCGATCTCACCCACAGGTGTAGAATCAGACCCAGTGCAGACTTTAACGCCAGCTTCGACCGCCTTCTTGAGCGCCTGCCTTTGATGCTCGGCATGGGCCTGGGATCTCTCATCCGCATAGGCAACAATGGTTCGGCCCCATACGACTTTTTCATCTTCGGCATAGCCTAATTCGGCCAGCCGGCTCTCCCGCTCCTTGATGTACAAATCGCTCAGGTTACAGATGATGGTAGGCACATAAAACGTTCCCTTTTCGGCCATCAGCTTGATGGTTTCGTCCTTCAATCCATACCCGTGTTCGATACAGTCCACGCCGGACTTTACAGATCGATAAGTTGCGGGTTCCTTTGAGTGGGAAGCCACTCGCAGGCCCATATGATGGGCAGTTTCCACGGCAGCATCGAGTTCGTCCTGGAGCATTTCCACTCCCATGATCTTGATCCAATCGACGCCGTGAACGACCCGCTCCCGAATCGCTTTCCTTACTGCAGCCACACCGTCAGCACCGTCTTTGACATCACCGCGATGCCCGCCTGTAATAGAGACCGCTTCGCCACAACAAAAAATCCGGGGGCCCATCAAAAATCCCGCATCAAAGGCGTCTCTCAAGGCTATATCCAGATATTCTCGCTCGCCGACCGTTCGAACACCCGTAAATCCCCAACGAAGCCCGTCCATGGCGTTCAGGGCAGCCCTAATAACCGCGGAGGGAAGAGTCTCGGTGAGCACGATATTGTTCGGGTCTGGCAAAAGAGCGGCCAGATGCATGTGTACGTTCCAAAAGCCGGGAAGCACATATCCTCCCTCGAGGTTCAACACTTTAACATTCTTTTCACCGGCCGACTTCTGGTATGTGCCTTTTTTTATCTCTGAGATCGTATTTCCGACAATCACAAGGGTCACATCTTTAATGGGCGGATTGCCCGTACAATCGATCACCGTGCAATTGGTGAGGACTGTTTTTAATGGAGCATCTTGATCACCCGCGTACGAGGCGAGAAGGTGAGCCGAAGCCAAAAGTAACATAACCACAGTTAATGCAATCAAATTTTTTAAAGTTTTCAATGTTTTCTCCATTTTTTAAATGTTTTAAAAACATATCATACCGAAAATGACAAGGTCAATAAAATCAAAAGATGGACGAGGTGGTAAAGACATCAAAGTCAATTATAAATTGGACTCGGGAGGAGAATTTGATATTATGGGGCGAGACTCTTCTACCGAGTTAAAAAACAGATCAATAAAACTTAAGCACAAAAAGAGAGTCTTCATAAGAATAAAGAGAGCCAAAATCAAAATTGGAGAGAGGAGGTCAATGAAAACAAAAAAAACATTGTTTTTGACACTGACTTTTTTAATGGTCGTTCTGGCGGTAGGATGCCAAAAATCCCAGACCGAGGCTGAGGCTGAGGCCGCAGCTCAAGATTTTAAGTGGCAGGTCGACAAGTTCGCCGATCTGAGGATCCTGCGTTATCAAGTTCCTGGGTTTGAGGAGCTCCCATTAGCCCAAAAAGAACTGATCTATTATTTGAGTGAAGCCGCCCTTTGTGGCCGTGACATAATGTTCGACCAGAATTACAAACACAACCTGACGATCCGCAGAACTCTCGATGCAATCGTCGAAGGCTATAAGGGAGACCGCACAGATCCTCAGTGGGACAAGTTCATTGTCTATACCAAAAGAGTGTGGTTCTCGAACGGGATTCATCATCACTACGCCACGGACAAATTCATCCCGGAATTTAGCGCGGATTATTTTGAAGCGCTAGTCAAAGAGTCCGAAGGTGTGGAGTTCCCGTTGGCCGAGGGTAAAACTCTTGATGATCTCATCACGTTGCTAAATCCTATTCTCTTCGACCCGGCTGTAGATGCCAAAAAGATCTCGCAGGATTCCACGAAGGACCTTATCGTCAATTCAGCAGTCAATTTCTATGAGGGAGTCACTCAGAAAGAGGTCGAGGAGTACTACAATAGCATCAGAGACGAGGATGATCCCACCCCGATCTGGTATGGGCTGAATTCTCGAGTCGTCAAGAAAAACGGCAAGGTCGTTGAAGAAGTTGCCTCTGTGAGCGGGCTTTATGGCCCTGCGATCCAAAAGATCGTCTACTGGCTGGAAAAAGCGGCAGGTGTGGCAGAAAATGATCAGCAGAGACAGGTGATCGAGAAGCTCATCGAATACTATGAAACTGGAGATTTAGAAAAGTTCGACGAGTACAATATATTGTGGGTCAAAGATACAAAATCAATGGTGGATTTTGTCAACGGATTCATCGAGCAATACCAAGATCCCATGGGAATCAAGGGGAGTTGGGAATCGGTGGTCAATTTTAAGGATCTTGTGGCAACAAAGCGGACAGACACAATCTCAGCCAATGCGCAGTGGTTCGAAGACAATTCTCCTGTGGACCCGCGTTTCAAGAAAAAAGAAGTGAAAGGAGTAACTGCAAAAGTGATCACGGCAGCCATGCTCGGAGGAGATTGTTATCCCGCTACGCCGATCGGAATCAACCTTCCGAACGCCAACTGGATCCGTAAGAACCACGGCTCCAAATCCGTGACCATTGAAAATATCACCTACGCCTACAATCAGTCCTCTCTGGATTCGGGTTCTGGTAAAGAATTTTCCTTTTCGGAAGAAGAACTCGAGCGGGCCAAAAAATACGGGGCTCATGCGGGAAACATCCATACCGACCTTCACGAAGTTTTAGGGCATGGCTCAGGGCAGCTACTGCCGGGTGTCAGCTCCGAAGTGCTTAAGAACTACAACACTCCTGTCGAGGAATCTAGAGCTGACCTGTTCGCCCTCTATTACATCATGGATGATAAGATGGTCGAGCTTGGACTGCTCCCCAATTTGGATGCGGCAAGAGCGAGTTACGACGCATATATCAAGAATGGCCTGATGACTCAGCTCAGAAGAATTCAGTTGGGGAAGACTATTGAGCAGGCACACATGCGCGGCCGGGCGCTAATCGCCTACTGGGTCTATGAAAAGGGACAACCGGAGAATGTAATCTCCAAGGAGATTAAAGACAGTAAGACCTATTTTGTGATCAATGACTATCAGAAATTGCGTCAACTGTTTGGTGAGCTTCTCAAGGAGGTCCAGCGCATAACCAGCGAAGGGGATTACGAAGCCGCCAAAGACCTGGTGGAGACCTACGGCGTTCAGATCGATCAGGAGCTCCATAAAGAGGTGCTCGACAGGTACGCTAAGCTGAACCTGGCGGCCTACGGTGGATTCATGAACCCGTTCTATACTCCTGTGGTGGAAGACGGTAAAGTCGTGGACGTCAAGATCGCCTACCCGGACAACTACGTCATGCAGATGCTCCGCTACGGCAAAACCTACTCCTACCTTCACTAATCACTAATGGG
>CAZXJE010000026.1:0-1663 GCA_964640835.1 uncultured Eubacteriales bacterium | reverse complement strand
CACTAATGGGGACGGGCCACAGCAAGTTATTGATATTCAATAGGTTAATCCATAATTTCGGGTAAAAAAAGGCCTTAGAAGTACATTTTTAGGGGCAGAATTGACACTCTAAGCAAAAACCATTTCAATTATGAGGTTCTCTGAAACTCCAAGTCTACTCCAGGAGGGATTTCTGGGGATTCGTCTTGTCGGGAAGCTGGCCACCACGCTGAAAAAAACCATAAAGCCAGATGAGGCGAGGGCAATTATCCGGAAGCGGCTCGAGCAGCGGGAAGATGATTTTATTGAGCTCGTAAAAAAATGCATCTACAACCAACCTGAAAGCCCATATTTAAAGCTTCTCAAACATTCCGGGTGTGAATATGGAGATTTGGAGAGCCTTATTCATAATGAAGGAGTAGAGTGCGCACTTCAAACCTTATTCCGCCAGGGTGTGTACCTCACTTCAAAGGAATTCCGCGGAGAAAGCGAGGCAGTCCGGGGAAATACCAGTATTGTTGTCACTCCTCAAAAGCTCAAGAATCCATACGCCAAACACCACGTTCCCATAAGGAGCAGCGGGAGCCGGAGTCATGGAACTCAGATCGTTAGGAGCCTGGATTTTATAAACGATACAACAATTTATTTGGCGTTGTACCTGGAAGCAAGACAAAATAGAGCCACGGCTGAACTCGCCACTTGGTCAGTCCCTGGGGGTGTCATCCTTTCTAGCTTCATAAAATTTATCCTAGCCGGATCACCACCATCACGCTGGTTCTCGCAACTCGACACTCAAGCCAATGAGTTGAGTATTCGCTATCAGCTGAGCACACGTGTATTAGAGTGGGGTGGGAGACTTGCCGGGATTCCCATCCCAAACCCGGAATACATACCCCTGGATGATCCTTCCCCCATCATCCATTGGATGAAAGACTGCCTCCAACGCGATCGCACACCCCATCTGTTCACTTATACCAGTGCGGCCGTTCGCTTAGCTCAATGCGCTCTCGAGACCAATATAGACCTCCAAGGAGCACAGATCACCATATCAGGAGAGCCAACTACGCCCGCACGCCTAGAGACTATCAAACGCAGCGGAGCGGATGCTATGCCAGCCATGGGATGCGTCGAAGTTGGGCATATTGGATACGGGTGCTTCACTCCTGAAGCCCCCGACGATATGCATCTTTTAAAAGACCTCCACGCCGTAATACAACCGGGCGAACCCCAAAATAATCCAGACTTGAGACCGAACGCGCTGTTATTCTCGACGATGCGTCTTTCCTCTCCTTTGATCTTATTTAATGTTTCCTTGGGCGATCAGGCGACGCTCAAAAAAAGATCATGCGGATGTTTTCAGGAAGAGTTGGGAATGGATACACACATTCAATACGTTCGAAGCTTTGAAAAACTCACAAGCGGAGGGATGGCATTTCTGGATACAGAGATCATCCCTGTGATCGAAGAGGAGTTGCCGAAAATTTTTGGGGGAGGACCGATCGATTATCAATTATTGGAGGATGAACGCGATGATGGGAAGCCTCTATTGCGATTGGTCATTCATCCTCCTTTGGGGCCTCTTGATGTTGATAAAGTCAAAGAAACATTCCTTCAAAAAATTGTTTCGGGCTCTGGTGCTGAAAAATTGACTTCTCTTGTGTGGCGGGATACAGACATGATTACG
>CAZXJE010000025.1:0-20247 GCA_964640835.1 uncultured Eubacteriales bacterium | reverse complement strand
CCCTCGTCGGTGATTCGAGGAAGGCTAAATCTTCCGATGTCGCTCAATCCATCTCCTCTGATTCTATATCACACATTTGGTAACTCAGATAGTCATTTTCACGATGAACAAGAACGAACAAAACGAGAGATCTTGAAGTAAAATATTAAGGTTATGTCCAGATACTTTAAACTATTGAATTAAAATTTTGCGGATTGGATTCTATTGTTTAGAAGGTAGAGGGTGTTTGGTCTTTTCCCAGGAGGCGGTAAAATTAAAATGTTCGCCAGTGTGGCAGGTTAAGCATTTTTCGCATCGCTCCTCCTGATTTGGTTTGTGTATCGTAATCATGATAACAATCTTTTAGCATTCCAAGCGGCGGTCAGATTTTGATAGCTTATCTTTAAGAACTCGAAATCCCAGTTTGATAAAAAGCTTAAAGCTTTTTGTCTCCGACCATATCTTTTGATACGTTTGCTGTCCAGAGACGATGTTGAAGATGGCTTTTTTTAACGTCGGCTCGTTTTCGGCTGAGGCGAGAACACTGTCCAGGAATCCATATTTGGAAGACTTGTTTGATAAAAATCTTAACGTCTTCCCATACGGAATATCACACGTTAAATCTGAACAGCTATTCATATAGGCATTTAAGCCTTTTTTTGACAGTCCATGGCTAATAAGGACCTTAGCGGCATTCATCCCGGTTGCCACAGCGGAATTGATTCCTTTGCCCTTAAGAGGTCTTATCAAACCTGCCGAATCGCCAACCATCACATAACGATCTCCAAAGATTCCTTTGGCAGGAAGCGTGGGAAATTTCCCCTTAAAATAATAGAGTTGGACTTTATTGTGTTCCAAATTTTGAGGGAGTGCCTTCTTCACGCACGGAAGGTCGAGGAATGAATCCATCATGGCGGCGTCAACAGTATGCCCCGCAATATTTATGGAAAGATGGTTTTCTTTGGGAGTGATGGCACCGAATTCAACATGAGGAAGAGACTTTGGGAGAAACGCATGGATATAGCTTCCAAATTTCTGCATTTCTGATTCACCCGGGTGAATTTTCGTCACGATTGAGGACAGAAATTTTGGCTGGTGATAAGGCGTCAACCTTTCAAAAGTCTTGGCCATCCCATCATCAAGACCGAACGCACCCACAACAACATCCGCCTTGATGTTGTTGCTCTCGCTGTATACCATTACGCCATCTGCATCAAAGTCCAAATCAGTCACTCGCGCTTGGATTGTCTCTATACCCAATTCCTTCACTTTCTGGAAGAGATAGTTGTCGAATTCAACTCTTCGGCATGAGTATGAAGGCTCATGCTCTCCTTCGAGCTTCAGGGAATATTTTCCCGTATGAATAAAGTATCCATTGATCTTTTTGTTTATAATCTCCCATGGAAAGGGAACGCCCAGATCTTTCTCTAAAATGTTTTCAATGGGCGGGGAGAGCACGCCTATACACTGGTTGTAATAGCTTTTTTTCTCAAACCTTTTCCCCTCATAGACGACAATTCGAGAATTCATCCCCTTTTCTTGAGACAGTTTTTTAAGTTTGATGGCACAGCTGGCGCCGGCTGGTCCGCCACCGATGATGACAATGGTGCTCTTATCGTTTATCTCTCTAAGTGTTGTCGCTGTCATAGTGAGGTTCTTTGATTCGCTGAGCTTTCATTATTATTTTGGTATCACATCCTATTGTCGGTATAAGCTTATGATAGCACAACCTATTGATGGATTTTTCTACTGGATCTGAATCTTTGCACCTTCCTGCATCTGTTTTGCATCTATTGAGTACAGCGCATCTAGCAATCCGACCTGAAAGCTTCCGGGATCTGAAGCCTTTAAGGCTGCTTTTTCACCTGCAAGGCCAAAGTATGCCAGTGCTGTTGTCGTTGCTGTAAGAGGATTGTCATCCACAGCCAGGAAGGCGCCGATGACAACCGTCGCTGTGCAGCCCGTTCCCGTGACAAAAGCCATAAGCTCATGACCATTCACAACGCGATGGACCTCTTTTCCATCTGTAATTAAATCCACAGCTCCTGTTATTGCCAAGGTTGTGTTCAACTCTCGCGAGAGTGTGAGTGCGGCATCGGCAGCATCATCGACGCTGTGAATGGAATCGACTCCCTTTGTCCGCGAGCCTTCATGGGCGAGGGAAAGCACTTCAGAGGCATTCCCGCGGACCACAGTGATGGAGAGTTCATCGATGAGCCGCTTGGCGGAACCTGTGCGTAGTTTGGTGGCTCCTGAACCTACAGGGTCCAATACTATCGGAGTGTTCAGTTCGTTTGCACGCTTTCCTGCTTTGAGCATCGAGTCGATCCAATATGGTGTGAGAGTTCCGATATTGAGCACGAGTGCGCCCGCAAAGGATACCATTTCTTCCACTTCCTCTTGGGCATGGGCCATGACAGGGGAGGCTCCACAGGCGAGCAGTGCATTGGCTGTGTAATTCATGACTACATAATTCGTGATGTTATGGATCAATGGTTTTTTCTCCCGAAGGCGCTTCAGGTTTTCTGCGGCTTTGTGTGCGAGCTGTTGGTCAAACACATGTTCCTCCTTATTTCCTAAAGTGATCCCAGCCTGTAGGGGTGACAGGCTGTTTCCTGCCATCCGGGCAAATTAACTGTATCTTCTCCTTGGCCTTTGTGATTCGGCCGATCTCACTGACGGGGACATCGCTGATCGATGCTACGAAAGAACGGATTTTCGGAATACTCTCAACCGGACAGGTCATGATCAGTTCATAATCATCGCTGTCACTCATGACCAGATCATAGGGATCAAGCTCCATTTGTCCAGCTTCCTGATTGAGGGCTTCACTGAGAGGCAACTGGTTTTGAAATATCTCAGCCCCTACTCCGCTCGCTTTGCAGATATGCCCCAGGTCTGCCAGGAGCCCATCGCTTGTGTCGATCATGGCTTTGGCTAAGCCGGACTGTGCAATGGCATGGCCCTCACGAGCCCGGTGTTTGGGAGTGCTGTAAGCCTGCACAAGGGGATGGTTTCGCACATCTTGTGGCGTCTTGGAGTTCTGCAAGAGTTGAAGCCCTGCAACAGCTTGTCCTGGATAACCTGTGACGAGGATCGCATCTCCAGCTTCGGCCGAGGAACGTAGCATCAACTTACCCTGCTCTACTTCCCCTATCAATGTGATGTCAACAAAATTGGCCCCCTCGGTCTTTGTGATGTTGCCTCCGATGATAGAAGCCTCAAGTGGATTGAGCTCCTGGAGGAATCCGTGATACAAGGATTCCACATCTGCTACGTGGGTTTCTGCTTTCAGGCCCAGGGATACGAGGGCGTATAAAGGCAAACCGCCCATGGCGCCTATGTCGCTGATGTTCACCGTCATCGCGCGCCGTCCCAGAGTTCGTGGATCTATCAAACCGGACAAATAATGCCTGCCCTCTACCAAACAATCACAAGTGACCAACAATTCATATCCCTCGCGGGGTTTGATTGCAGCTGTGTCATCTCCGATACCTAGAGTGACTCCGGGTGTTTTAATGCCCTCCTTTTGAATGAGCTTATGAATGCGATCGATAAGCCCGAATTCTCCGATATCTGACACAGTTTTAGACATTGTTATCATCTCATTCCCATGGCTATTATCTCACATTCCAGCTTTGAGTGCTCGGAAGAGTTCACGCGTGGCCTTTTCGGGATCTTGTTGACAGCACACGGCTGAAATGACAGCTATCCCGTGTGCTCCCGTTCGTATAACCTCTGGAGTGTTGTCAACGTTCACGCCCCCAATGGCAACAAAAGGAAGGGGGATTATGTTGAGAACCTCTTTCATGAAATCGATCCCAGTCACAGGGCCAACATCCACTTTGGATGTGGTTGGGAACACTGGACCGAACCCAATGTAATCTGCCCCATCAACGAGACATTTCTGGGCCTCTTCTAGCGTTACGGCTGAACCGCCGATAATTTTTTTGTTGCCGAGCAAATCTCTGGCTAGGGGAATGGGAAAATCATCCTGTCCAAGATGAACACCGTCAGAATCCGATGCGATCGCAACATCCAAACGGTCGTTCACGATGAAGGTTACACCGTGGTCAATGCAGAGTTGTTTTATTTGCCGCGCCGTTTCGATCATCTCACGAGTCGACCCAATCTTTTGACGGAATTGGATGGTGTCAGCTCCCCCTGCGATCGCCAAATTTGCCAGGTCTATATGGGAAAAGCGAGTCTGTAGTTCTGTGTCAGTGATAACATGTATGCGTCCAATTTTTTTCATGTTTACTGTCCTGGCACCTTCAAGGATATCAATAAGTTGCAGCAAATTACATCAGCAAAATAACACAAGCTAATTTTGATGTCAAAATCGAAAATCTATGAAGAAAGAAGAAAACAAAAGCTAAGGCTTCTTTAGTGGTTCGATCCAATCCCTTCTTCTATTTTTTGTCTTTTTTATGAGCAAAATGAGTGCATTAAACAGAAGTGAAATTTGCAATTTAAGATCAAGAGAAGTTTTAAATATTTCACGATAGGATATATTACCTGTGAACATATCCCAGAGAATCTGTCTGATTTTTTGAGGAGAGCCTATCTTGCATGGTCTTTTTGCCAGAGATAAATGGGCTTGTGTGAGTATGGGAACAGAGGATATGAGATCATTGATGAAAAACAGAAAACGTCCGTAGGTGTTATCGCGAATTATCATTTTTCTTGCCTGTTTAAAGTAGTATTTTTTAAATAAGGAAGAACTCACTCCGTAGAAAATTGCGGTTTCAGCAGCCAATTTGGCTGTTAGAAAGGCTGATTCGATCCCGTTTTTGTAGTGCCTTGAGAAGCTGGCATCACCGATCATGACCATCCTGTTTGTAAATGGCTTTATTGATGGAGAAACAGTTATTTTTGGATAACAAGAACAATGGGGCTTGAATTCTGGAATTCTTCCCTGTATTTCTTCAAGACTGAGGAACTCTTGGAATAGGTCTTTTGTGGCATCTTTTTTTCCTATCAATGTGATTGTAATATAATCTCCTTTGGGGATCACTGTAGCATACCGAATAGTGTTATTTTTAGGCATATAAACATGAATTGTGTTACCGAAGTTTTCTAGGATTTTTTCCTTGCCAAGCTTTAGCTCTGCTTGGTACGTGGCCAGAGTGGAGGGAGCCATGTATCCGAAGCCCATGTTTTTGACTTTGTTCAGCATATAGGTATTGATCCCAAAGGCTCCGACAACCAATTCCGCCTCGGTTTGTTGAGGATTGTCCTTATCTCCAAAGATGATAGTTAAGGGCTGTGAAGTATCTTCAGGCAGTCTTACATCCCACACAGGAGAAGACATGACCTTTGTCCCGAGATCTTGTGTCCAATTTAGCAGAAAATCGTCAAAGCTTATGACTTCATCAAAGGTTGAGAATCGAGGCCCATTTCCCCGGAATACAGTAGCTATGATGTTTTTTTCGTTGTTGACATCAGATAGTCGCAAACTTTCTCCGTTGACATGAAGATGATATCCATCGAGGCGGCTAATGATCCTTTGTTCGGGGAGATGTATTTCTTCAGTTGTTATTCTCTGATTCAGGCTCTCTGCTACAATGCCGGCACAAAGATTGCACCCTTTGGGCCCTTTTTGTAAAAAATCTTTCCCATCATAAATGGTTGTTGATAGGCGTATCCCTTTCTGTCTTGCAAATTTATGGATAAAATGAGCGAAAAAGGATCCAGCCGGACCACCGCCGATAATAACGACCCGATCGCCATCTTTAAGTTTTAATTCCCCTCTCATGCCCCCTATTATACTACTAATATTATATATTTTATAGATATAATATCATAATTGCAGATGGTGTTCCCAGAAAGCTGGGATCCTGGGGAATTGAAGAAACTTTTGTTGTGAATTACCTAGGCAATTAATTTCTCTGGATTCACATAGAAAGAAGTCATCTTTCTCTTCCCTTAAGGAAAAAATTGACTTCTATGATAAAATAAGTAAATTTATTATAAAAGAATAGTATGTACTGGATTTGGAGATTGCTTATGTTAAAAAATTCTCATGGAAACAGGATGTTTTTATCTATCTTTTGTCTGGTGTTGCTGTGTTTGTTTCTTATTGCCTTCGTAACAGCTCAACAGCAGGAAAAGGAATATGAAACAATAGGAAGCGAAGACTGTATCACATGTCATGAAATCAGCAGTCATGATACAAAAATCGAAGATGATATTTCCCATTCCATTCATGAAGGGTTGGAATGTCTGGACTGCCACATCGACAAAGATATGATGCCACATAAAGAAAAACCCGGTTTTTCTGTGACCTGTCAAGGGTGTGTGTTATGTCATGAAGATGCCGCTGAGGCGTATAAATTTCATGGACGGATGAGCGCAGACGACTGCGTAGATATCCCCACGTGTTCCGATTGTCACGGGGATCATGATGTTTTGCCCTCTAACGTGAAAATGTCGAAGACCCACCCTTCCAATGTCCCCGACACTTGCGCCGCATGCCACGAAGACATAAACCTTACGAAGAAATACCAGATCTTGATCGATCATCCTATCGAAGTGTATAGAAACAGCGTTCACGGACTGGCCACACAAAAGGGTATCGATCTAGCGGCGACGTGCAATGACTGCCATTCGACCGGAGGTTCGGCCCACAGAATACTATCACCCGGGGATCCGGAATCCACCATCAACCATTTCAATATCCCCAACACCTGCGGAAAATGTCATCAGAAAGATGCTCAGGATTTCTGGGCGGGCATCCACGGTCAACTTGTCGCTAGGGGCGAAACAGATTCTCCAGTGTGTACACAATGCCATGGAGAGCACGGAATCCTCTCGCCGCGCGATCCCCGGTCTCCTGTGTCCAAAGCCAGGTTAGCCGAGGTCACTTGCTCTCCCTGTCATGAGTCAATAACTCTCACCGAAAAATATGGGATTTCCACTGGACGATTGACCTCCTTTATCGATAGCTTCCATGGATTAAAAACTAAAGCGGGGGATTTGTATGTGGCCAATTGTGCATCCTGTCACGGGGTGCACAGGATACTTCCCAGCTCAGATCCCACCTCGTCCATCTATCCTGATAATCTGAGGACAACTTGCGGAGAATGTCATCCCGGGATTTCGGCGGCTTTAGCGTCCACGCCCATTCATGGTGTCGGAGGCCGGGGGCTGCGAACGAAAGTCGCTGAAATTGTCAAAGTCATCTATATTGTGGCGATCATTGTTATCATAGGGCTGATGACACTGCACTGGATCATAGACCTCATCAGACAAATTGTGCTCGTGATGAAAAGGCCGCAGGTCCGGCGGATGCGTCTGGGAGAGCTTTGGCAGCACCATTTGCTCATGGTCAGTTTCATCGTGCTGGTGATATCGGGGTTTGCGTTGCGCTACAGTGAGTCCTGGATCACCAAACTTTTTTTCGGTTGGGAACATGGTTTTGAAATGAGAGGAATCATTCATAGAGGGGCAGCCGTTGTTTTGATTTTAGTGACTGTGTGGCACCTGATATATCTCTTTACACGAAGAGGAAGAACTTTTTTAAAGGATATGTGGCCCAAATTCTATGATTTTCGGGATTTTCTCCAGCGGATCCTGTTCAATCTTGGCTTGTCGAAAAAAACGCCCAATTTTAAGAGGTTCAGCTACATCGAAAAGGCCGAATATTGGGCCCTCATCTGGGGAACCGCTGTGATGATCATTACAGGTCTTCTTTTGTGGTTTGATAATGTGGTCGTGGAATTCCTGCCCAAAGGTTTTTTGGATGTGGCTTTAGTGGTTCATTATTATGAAGCGATACTGGCTTCATTGGCCATTGCCGTTTGGCATCTCTACTCCACGGTCTTTAATCCTCAAGTATACCCGATGAATCCCTCCTGGCTATCAGGAAAGATGCCCCAAGAGATGTTTGACCACGAACACGCGGCAGTGCCCTCTGAGGAGATCGAAGAATAAGCTTTCCTCAAACCAACTCAATAGCCGTAAGTCATTTTTCCTTGGGTACGGGATGCTTGACTTTTTCCCATGCCGCGTCAAAGTCGAAGGGCTTGTCGTGGGCATTTTCATGACAGGAAAGGCACTGCGCTTTAATAACATCAGGCGAACCGTATTGTTTCAGACCGTTCTTCACAGCTTCGGCATGGTCCTTCATGATGCTCAGCTTTTTGTATGCACTGCCGGGACCATGGCAGACTTCACATGTGACTCCCTCTTCGTTGAGTTCTGGAGCTTTTTGGGTGAGGGGTGCATGGCATTTCAGACACTCAGGACAATCAGCGGGAGATCCCTCGACACCCATTTGTTTCGCCCTTTCTGGGGCTTCTTCAGAACTAAGAGCTTGGAAGGCTTTCGAATGTTTCCTGGCTTCCCATAAGGGATACTGCTGGCCTTGTTTTTCACTCTTATGACACATTTTGCATTTAGCAGCGCCAACGTAGGTGAAATCCTGTGTAAAAAGCGTCAAAGGAATGAAAATTATCAAAGCTGCTGTTAAATTGATTAGCTTCTTCAATTCGTCCTCCATTGTTTAGATAAAACTGTAACTCAAATATTATAGCAAAATGTGTGCCAAAATAGAGAGAAAATTAACATGTTGTAATTAAAAAAGTTATAAAGAATAACGTAAAAGTTATCAGAAGAATAAAAATACTAATTGGGTGATATGACCCACACTAGGGGGAAGTCACCCAGATAATTTAAGCAGAGATTCAGAGAGATTCGTTGTCTGTCTCTTTTCCTATGGAGTCTGCGTTTTTTATCAAATTTGTCAAGACCTCTTCCATATACATATAATTGTGGATTCCTGAACTTCCGTCAAGCTTGATATTCTGAAGGGTGCGTTCGGTTTCCCGCAGGGCGATCTTCTCTTGTTCGCTCAGCTTCATTTTTTTCTTTTCCTTAAGGAGTGAACTCAGAGATATAGATAGATCCTTCACGGATTGCTGCCATTCTTTGAACATCTCCACATAGTCCTCTTCATGGCAGTCCAGGCACTTCTTTGCATCAGACCTGAAAATGTTGTTCTGATCGTTAAGGTGACAATCTGTACATTCTGCACCCGCTTCGAACATGATGTCTCCGGGGACTTCTTTTTCGTTGAGTATCCCCCCCTCATAGAAAGCTTTCTGTAATCGGTGACAACTCGTACAGTCCTTCTTAGAGTCTGTATGGTGACAGGACGCACAGTCCTTCTTTGTGGCGATGAACTCGCCATGTGTGCGGACGTTTGAATGGCAAGTGTCACACTGGATGTTCTGTTCGATGAGGTGTTTTTTGTGTGGGAAAGTGAGACCAAAGACATAGGCATTCATTTCCTCGATCCCTTGATGGCAGTTGGAACACTGTGTGGGGATGTTTTTAGCTGGAGCTTCAAGCATTGGTGGCTTATAACGAGATTCAATGACGTTCAGCGCTTCAAGCATCTTATTGTAAGCAGCAAAAAACAGTTCTTGGGAATAGGCGACGTTGTGGACACTCTTACCATTGTCCACAATGTCTATATTGAATAACGCCTCCTCCATGAGTGATTCAGCACCTCTCTTGTTTGTGTGTCTTGATCCTTTGACATTCTGCAATGTGGCATTGTAGACAGACCTGATTTGGATTAGTTTTTTTGCGGTTGAGGTTTCCCAATCCCTGAGGATGAGAGAAAAACCTTTGCCATGGCAGGATTCACAGGCTTCCGCCTCGGAAATAAATGTTTCTCCCTTGATACCGTCGCCTTTGGCTTCCTCATGAAAGATGTGACAGCCTTTGCAGCTCAGTCCTTTTTCAAGCATGATGTTGGGCATGGGGTGAGAAACGCCCTTGCCACCTTCTCCGATATACAGTATTTTTTGAGGTTTATGAAAGTCCGTGTGGCAAGATTGGCAATCAGCAATGGCTTCGATATCCTTAATGATCTTGTGCTGTATTTCCATGTGGCATTGGTTGCATTCGATTTTATCTTCATAGATATGTTCTGTGTGCATCAGATCAGTGTCGTCATACTTTTCCAGCCTCTCCCTTTCCCAGTGGCACTTGTAACAGTTCTCCCTGGGAACTTCTCCATCTCCCATGACAGTGTTGCTGTGGCATTTATCACAGGTGAAACCTTTATCGAAGACAAGGGTGTGATTGAAGCGAGAAGATTCACTGTTGATCAGGGTGTCTTTTATGTGGCAATGGGAACAATCATCTATCTGAGGATAGTGCTCGCTTTCCTTGAAATGACAGATAAAACAGGTGCTTTCGGTGACTGTGATGTGTTTTCCCTGGACGATCTGAGAGTGACAGCTTGTGCACTGAAGGCGTTTTCCCCTTTTTAGATCTTCAAAATGGATCTTATGGTCGAAGGCCACTTTTTGAAATTGAACCTGGCCTTCAAGCAACCTTTTGTCATGACAGCCATCTGTTAAACAGTTCTCATCGTGTATCTCTGCCCATGGTTTAGATTTGACGTAGAGCTTAGTCCAGTAGCGACCTACCATGACGAGTCCCTCGACCTTTTTTCTCAACACGGACTGGATTCCTCCGGATGATGGATAATGGCATGCACTGCATTCGAATTCACTGTGCGAAGATGTTTCCCAACTTTCGAAAAAAGGCTTCATAAAATGGCATGAGGCACAAAAACCCGAATGAGACGTGAATTCCACGGCTGCAATGAACAGAACTAGAACAAATAAAGCGATACTGCCAAAAATAATAAGTCTCTTTTTTCTTTTTTTATGTTTCTTTTCTTTCATCGCTTTTTCCTCGTGGATATTCAGCCGCGTTTTTATAGTCGATCTGCCTGAGCTTGGATCTCTTCGTTATTCTGTTATCTTCTCTATATCTTGATCGAACTCTTTCATTATAGATTTGCTATGGCACGGAGATTAAGTGTAGCTGTGGAGTCCGGCTAGCAGATAATTCACGCCGAAGTACGTGAAAAGTGCAGCAAGAAATCCGATTATGGCAACGAGTGCGGACCGCCGGCCCTTCCAACCCATGACGATCCTGGTATGCAAATACAAGGCAAAAACGAACCAGGTGATCAGACTCCAGGTCTCTTTAGGATCCCAACTCCAGTACCGTCCCCAGGCATAATAAGCCCAGACCATACCGAAAACAAGCCCTCCCAGTGTAAAAAGCGGGAATCCGATGGCGATGGTTCTATAACTGATGGAATCGAGTTTTTCAGCAGTCAGTGAAGATTTTGTAGCCGTTCCCTTTTTCTCTTTTGAATCTGCGATCAGATACATAATGCTCGTGATAAATCCCATAGCGAAAAAAGCCTCCCCGAAAAGAGTGACGGAAACATGAAGCCAGAGCCAATAACTCTGGAGAGCAGGGACAAGTGGAGTAGCTTCTTTGGGCATCAATGGTGAAGAAGCTAGAGCCATCAACCCAATCACGATGAGCATAAAATAAGGCCCGGCTTTTTTGATCTTGAATTTCCCTTCGATGAGAACATAGGCGAATATCGCAGACCAGGAGAGGAAGGAAAGGGATTCATACATGTTTGTAAAAGGTGCATGTCCACTTTCAATTGTTCTTAAAATCAGAGCCGCTGAATGGACGATGAGACCCGCAAACGCAAACGTGTATCCTGATTTAGCGAGGCTATCTTTCTTGGAAAAGAGGTGAGCGAAATAAAAGAATGCAGCCACGATGTAGAGGATAAATGCTATTAGAAAAAGGGTGGATTCATTCATGGCTATCTCCTTAAGGACTCCATGATTTTGTCAAACTCCGATTGGAAATCCTCGCGGTTTTTTGTAGCGATCCCGCCCGCTGTGACATCTGTTTTATTCTGAATTTCTTCAAGCAAAATTTTAATCTCTCGAGGGGGCCAGAAAAAAGCCACACATAGGCCAACCATAAGAAGCGTGCAACCCACCCAGATAAGGTTAACTCCGGGGTCTTTGGCCATCTGAATTCCAGAATACTGTGCAGCTTTGAGGTCTTTAAATTCAAAGGAGAGATCGGTCTCAACATCCGAATGCATGCGCCCGAAGTCAGGGAACTTGGCAAAGATCCAACTGGAAAATAATTTCTTTCCCTCTTGCCATCCTTCTATATAGGCTGCAGGGTTGTTAGGATTGAGCGAGCGTGTGGCGATCTCGTTGTTCTCACCGATGATAAAATCCGGGACAAAATTGAGGACAGTTATTTCGATGTTCTCCTCTCCTAGCGGTGCTTTTTCTCCAACACCGAGCTCGAACTTTTTCAAAAAGGCAGGATCATTTTTCTTCTTAGCCCAGATCTCGAGTGTCGGATTCTTCCAGTCCCATCCAACACTGCTCTGGTAGAAGACAAATCCTTTATGGGAGAGCGGGTGATTGACCTCGATGGTTTTAGATAATACCTCCGAGCCGCTTTCTAGAACTGAAAGAGTGCTCTTCCAATCCCGGACACTCCCATTCGGGTGGTATTCTGTGACAAACTTATCCAGCCGGAGTTCAAAATTGGCTTGGGGGACAGGAATCGTTTCCCCCTCTGAAATAGTTAAATTGGTGCGGAATCCACCGAATCCACTAATTATACCCCCGATAATGATGATGATTAGGCCGAGATGAACGATATCCGAGCCGAAAAGGCCGAGTATTCGCTTTTGTGCAAGTAAAAGCATCCTGTTTTCACTTGGGGCTGTTTTAACACGGTAATGTTTGGATGAAAGCCTTTGTTTGACATCAGATAGTGTCTTCTCCAGATTTTGATTCTTTTTAAAATTGGTGTTTATCTTTAGAGGGAGAAGCCTCTTTTTTTCCGTCTCAAACTTTGGCTGGAAGGCTTTTTTCAGTTTTGGAGAGAGGCGTGTGAGCGTGCATATGAGGATATTCACCGCAAAGAGAAAGAGCAAAGAGATGAACCACCAGGATTGATAAAGTTTGGTGAACTCCAACCTGATTAGAATATTAGCAATATCTCCGTATCGGTCCAAATATTCTGCCGGACTGCGATGCTGAGGTATCAATGTACCCAGAATGGAGGCTATGGTGATAAAGATCAAAAGAAAAATAGCGAGTTTAACAGAACTGAAAAAACTGAGAAATGATTTCATTGGACCCAACTTTTAATAGAGATAAAGATTATCAGATATGATATAGAAGAGTCATGCTTATGGCAATAGCCTTATTGTGATGCTCTGCTCTCTCAAATATAAACATATTCTCTTCCTTGAGGACTCCTTTTATTTTACGAGCCTTGGATTAGCGCAACCTTTCTTCTATTGATAGATTCATGAAAGTAATACGCCTTCGGTTAACCGGAATTGCTTTGGCTAGTTATGCTCGCTGTGTTCCTTTCGCAACTCTTTCGCTATCTGTTTGATCTCCGCAAGTGACCGTTGCATCTCGCTCCAGCCGTACCAGAGGGCATAATCCGGATTGGCATGGAATGTCCCCTGGAAGGTTCTCATCCTGTGTTCAAGAAACATCACGAAGAGTTCCTGTTCAATCAGAGTGGGAGCATCATGAAAGGTGAGGAGATCCGGGAAGGGGTATGCATAACTTTCTGGTTTCTTCAAGGTCCCATCTTTATAGAGGCCTGCAACGATCCGGATGGCTTCGGCCATCAACCGGTCGGCCTCCTTGATCATCTGATCGCCTTTTTCCAGTTCAGATTTGGCAAAGTTCAGAGAATGGCAGTCATTACATGTCTTCAGCATTTTGTCGCGCTCTGTCTGCCAGTCTTCTTGAGTGAGGCGGGCAACATTGGCAGCTTTGACCACATCGAGTCTTGCGGTAGGGTTCCCCTCCGGATCGAGAACTCCCAATCCCTGGAGGACCGTGGCACGGTCTGCTGCCCACTGTTTGTCTTCAGGCATGGGTAGCCGGACTGCAAGAAATCCCCAGGCTGTGAGCACTGCATGATTGCCTTCCTGCATGTGGCAAGTCTGGCAGGTGGGGGCAGCGACAGTTTCAGGGAGTGTTTTATTTTGCTTGAGCAGGTAGCGGACGCCGTGTTTTGATCCGGAGTACATTTCCCACTGGGGGTGGTCAAAACCCATGTGGCAAGTCTGGCAAGCTTGTGGCTGCCTTGCTTCCTGAACAGAAAATATGTGACGCGTATGACAGGCATCACAGGAAGCGACACCGAATCCTGCACCTGTTTTCTTCAATTCTTGAATTTCTTCCTCGGTCTTCAATCCGATCTTGTGACAGGCGCCGCAGCCCTTCATCCCTTCCATCAATGCGATCGGTTGCCAGTGCGCTGTGGGCATGGCCTTCATTGCTGCCCATGCAGCGGCGTGTTTTCCTGCTTTGAACTGTGCTACCTGTTCGTCGTGGCAGTCGGCGCATGTGTCTGGTGTCGGGATCCGGACTTTGTCAACGTCATAAGGATCTATGTGCTGATCCCCGTGACAAACAGAGCACTCCACGTCGTTCTGACTGTGTTTGCTCAACTCCCAATCCGATACGATATTCGGTGTAGTTTTTTTGTGGCACGTCACACACTCCTGTGCCAAGGCATCCGCACTAAACATAAAAAAAACTAAAAAAATAAAAAAGATTTTACCCTTCAATTTGCTCCTCCCTCCTCAGAAATATAAAATCGACAAAATCATGAGATTATAAATTCTATAGAAGTAGTAAGGTCTTTTCAAGAAAAAAATAAAAAAAAGGGCAGCATTTTGGATGCTGCCCTTTTTGTAACTAGCTTATTGGGCGCTTCATCTTAACGCCATTTGTATGGGCTAACATCTCCCCCGATGTGTCCGATGGAATCAACGAGTAATTGTGCGATGTACTTGGAATTGTGGATGTATCCATGGGGCTCTTTTTTACTGACCTGGTAGTTGTAAGCCGCTCTGAGCAATTTTGCATCGAAACTGGCGTATAGATTCGGATAGATGGCTTCACCGGGGTCAACTATTCCGTTTCCGTTGCGGTCGTTGAAGAAGTACGGATATGCATGTGAATCGTAGATAACGGGTGCCCCTAAAACTGTTGCTGCATAGTTTTGGATCTGTGCGTATAGAGCTTCTTCAAGGCCTAAAATCTCGGATTCGATGGATTCGGTAATGTCTCCGTTTCCGTTGTAATCGGGGGTAGGGCCGGGACGAATACCGCTGAACATGAATTTGGCAGGATCTGCACCAGGATTTGGCTGTGAGATATCCTGTCCGTGGCAGTAGACACAATCTTCGGGATTGGGTTTGTGGACGTTATGCATTTCACTGGTATAATCATATGGCTTATTCTCGCTTTGCGTTCCCATATGACACTCGACACAGGTGTCGAACTGGCCGTTGTGGTTGTGGTAGAGTTTCTGTCCCATATATTGCTTACCCTTGAACTCGTAGCCTCCATGGACCTCGGAACCGAACAAAACTGCTGCTGTAGGATAGTAGTGGATATTGATGAATGTAAAAGGACCGCTTGGTTTGGCAGCAATGGCTTGGTCGACGGTTTTCTTTGAGGCATTGCCCTGGTGGCAGTTCAGACAGAGGTTGGAACTGTCACCCATGTCTTTGCTCACTCCGGATGGGAACTCGACGGCACCAAACTGCAGGACAGCTGGAGGAGAGGTGTGACAAGAAACACAGAGCAATCCATTGGAGAGTTCTGCAGGCATGTTTTCACCGAATTCAAGAAGATCTCGAAGGCCGACAGCACTGTGGCATTTAGCACAGCCTGCCTCAACCTCACCGTCTTCATCCCAGTGTCGCCAGGGCTCCGCTGAACCGTCGAAGTGTCCTTCATCAGTCCTGTGCATATTGCTGATATCCACTGGATTGTTGAGCTTTGTATTCAAGTCTGCAATCGAATCGTAAAGGAGCTCGATGACGTATTTACCGTTATGGGCGTAGGCGTTCGGATCTTTTAGTGAGACCTGATAGTTGTATGCAGCTTTAAGAAGTCGTGGGGTCCAGGCAGTGTATTGGTTAGGATAAATTGCCTCGCCCGGATCGACAATGCCATTACCGTTCGTGTCGTTAAAAAAGTAGGGATAGGTTTGAGAATCGTAGACAATGGGATAACCTGTGACAGTACTTCCATATTTCTGGATAGCTCTGTAGAGCCTGCTTTTGAATGGTTCAATTTCGTAGTACATGCCTTCCGTAGTATTCCCATCGCCGTCATAGTCCACGAATGAGCCATAATAGCGGATGTCTCTTGGGTTTGTAACACCTGTATGACAAGTGTTGCAGGGTCCGAGCTCGACTTCTAACGAATGAGAGTTGTGGCAGGTTGTGCAGGCGTTGTAACCAGGAATATGGGCAAATCGCGCGTCGTACATCATGTCGTCATACTCGTAACCGGCCTGTACTACGGTCCCGAATTGGTCGGCGGCTGCTGCATAGTAGTGGATGTTGAGGAAGCCAATATCAGCGCTCACAGTATCGTCATCTGCAACGTTTGCGTCTTCGATTTCCTCATCAACGGTTATCTTCGACTCTCTTCCCTGGTGGCACTCCATACAGAGAGCTTCGGGTCCAAGGCCCTCGACGGTTACCCCGGATGGAAATTTCACATCCGAATGGGCACGCACGATCCCACGATCTGGATCTGAATGGCAGGCTTCACATTCTACACCTTGTCCGGGTGGTTGACTGCCTGCGCTCCCAGCTTGTAAAAACGATGCCATTCCTGTGGTCGTGTGACATTTGGCACAACTGCCCGGGACTTCACCGTCTTCGTCCCAATGCCTGAACGCTTCGGCATCGGCGTCCGAATGGCCTGATGTGCTCCATAACTTTTCTGCGTGTGACTTCTTCGATTGGATACCCACTTGATCGTCGGATTTTGCTGCGATCGAGAAAAAGACGGCCAATAAGACCACCAACAAGATGCTTAGAATTTGTGGTTTCTTTATCATGGGCTCCTCCTCTATTTATCCCAACTATAGCCAAATGATATCTCGAAGATATTGGCCTTGTAGTCATTGAATCCAGATAGCGGCTCTTCAAAATCCACAACCCGGTATGCCAGCTCTGCTTCTAATCCCATGAGGAATTCATACTCGACGTAGGCTTTGAACGTGGTGCGCTTGATCTCCCAGAAACCGGAGTTTTTGTAGAAATTGGCGTAGGCACCGAAACCCCACTGTTCATTCAGGTCCCAATCGAGGTAGAAATCCCAGAGGGTAGATTTTCCTTCGTACATGATCTCCCACACGAACATACCACCCGGTCCACTCCAATCAGGCGGATATTCAACACTCCGGTCTCCCGTGTGTTTAACATCGATAACCGAAAAACCTGCAAAAGCCTTGATCTTTTCAACATGATAGCCGGCTCGGAGGTTGAACATGTTTTTGCTCGATTCCCAGAGTTCATCGTAGAGATCATTTTTAGATTTTTCTAAGGTCAATGCTGCAGAACCGTAGAACTCTTGCAGGCGTACTTTTGCCGTGGTCCTGAACCTGTTATAGGTCATTGCGGAGGTCAGCGTATAGGGATTGTCGTAGGAGCCATGTTGATAGTCGCAAGTCAGGTTGAAGGTTCGTGAAGGTGTCCACTGCAAGTTGCCGAACATTCCATTCTTTGTTGTATCGCTCTCGTAGTCTACAGTCTCTAATTCCTCGCTTTTCAACTTTCTCTTCTCGTTCCTGTATCCCAATGTCAGGCCAAATTTTGATGAGAACTGATACTGGAGTCCTGCTTCTATTCCAAGGGTATTGAACTTGGGATCACTTGTCATCGCCTCGCCATCGACGGTCATAGTGCCTTCCTGTTTGAAGTCATGAGAGCGGACAGCTCCGATTACCGCAAGTTTGTGTGTCACGAGGTATGTGAGGTCTAATTCGTAAAGTCCGATCTTACGCTCGAATTTTCCGGTTCCGCTCATACTGTAATCAAAAGGTCTCCCAAGGTAATTGGCACCATCTGCTTCCTCTGAGTACTGGAGGTCCATGTCCAGGTCGCTGATCTGAGCGATTCCTTTGATCAAGAGACCATCGATCGGCCTGGAGTTGAGTTTGAATGTATGTGTGAGAGATTTGAGATCATAGGGTTGGTCCATGTAGAAATAGCTCAACGACGAAGGATACCGTGCTCCGGCTCCACCATCTGCAGCGCCGGGAAGGAAGTAGCTGTTTGTGTTTTCGTAATCACGGGATTTTATCTCATAGACAAGAGAGAACTGTGAAAAGTGGACATCTACACCTACGGCAATCTCATCGGATACTTCCTCGACAGGCTTATCAAATTCGAATTCGATCCTGTTGATATCGAGTGTTGTGACACTCATACCTTTTTTTGTGAATCCGAAATACGAAGCAAAAAGCTGGACATTCTTTGATGCCTCCAGCGTGAACGCAGCGCTGTTCATCGTCCTGTCGAAATCAAAAGTGTGGTAGTCGTAGAGGTGGCCGTCGAATTGGGTTTGGTCTGCGTAAAAATAGGTGGATTTTCTCCGTTCCCATTTGAATTTATAGCTTCCGTATTTCTGTACAGTGAGGTCGAATGACTGGAAGGGTTCGATTCCCAGATTGCGGACATTGATATCCAGGCGGTCGAAAAATTTCTGGAGAGTCTCTTCTGGTGTATAGCTGAGGTTGAATGAGTGTAGATAGGCTCCTTGTCTAAGGTTGATATCTTCTTTGTACTTTGTGTAAGCTCCGCTGGTGTCGACGAACCTGTAACCGAACTTGAGGTCTCCTTTGAACTTTTTCGCTTCCTCTTCAGCGGAGAGAGAAAATGTCATCGAAAAAATAAATCCCAACAGTAAAACGAGTAATAAAATTTTTGATCTTCTCATTTTTCTCTCCTATTTCAAAAAGATCTTGCTCAGGTTGGAACCGTGAATGGTGGCATGACAACTGGTGCAATTCGAGGAGTATGAATCGAAGCGTTCGTGCCAGGCAGGCGCTGCCCCATGACAGCTAAAGCAGAGGTCTGCAATGCTGTGGAATGTGAGCATATGCCTGTTGGGGCTTCCATGGACATCATGGCATGCGGAGCAACCTTCGATCCTTGAAGCGCCGTGTTCATGAAGGTACGGCCCTTCTTTATCTGTGTGGCATTTGAAGCAGGATTCGTGCTTGAAGCCTCCTAAGCGCTCTCGTGTGGCTGGAACGTGAGGATCATGACAGTCTGTGCAATCCATGATTCCTTCCTGGAGTCTGTGGCGCTCGTTTAACTGGAACTCAGAGAAAACCTCCTGATGACAGATATAACAAGTTTTTGTCGCGTCAAGCTTGAGGAGAGAAGGATTTGTCTCTTCTGCGTGCATGACATGGCAAGAGGTACAGTCCATGGAAGCTTTTCCATGGGAGCTTGCAAAGTAAGCGGAATTGGACTTGGTGTGACATGTCAGGCATTTGTCACTTTTCGTGTTCGGAACGTCTGTGGATTTAAAAGCAAATATGTTTGCTCCCCCTCCTTCTTCGAAGTGCGTCTCAGCATCGCCGTGGCAAGCAGTGCAGCTGTTATTAACAGCATGAGGCTTGGACATGAATGCTTTGGCTAAGTCTTCATGACAATCGGCGCAAGTGTCGATATCCGCTTCTTGAACAACAGATTTGGCAGCGGATAGATACCCTGCAACGACCAGCGCTAAGCCAATGAGCACGATCATCTGGAGGGAGGGCCATGTTTTCTTTTTTGTGAATTTTGTATGCAACATAGACCTCCTATTAGTAGGTTTTTCCCTTTATTTTTTTATCCTGTATCCCCTGAGATAAAGCCCTGATTTGCCCTGAATCAAAGGGTTTCTCGATGATGGCATGTACTGAAATGCCTTCGATTTGGGGCTCGATCTGCTTTTGAGATTGGGCGGACAGGATGACTATTCGTGTTTCTGGATGAGACTTCTGCAGTTGTTTCAGCATATCAACGCAGTTCTCATTTTCAATTTCAAAGTCAGCAAAGATCAACTGATACGAAACTTTCTCTGTTTGGCTAAAAGCGTCGTTTATGTTGGAAACAACATCGACGTGATGGCCATCTTGAGCAAGAATTTCTCTTAAAGACCATCTGATGAGCTTGTCATCGTCGATTACGAGTACTTTTAACATATATACACCTTTATTCTTAGTATTCATATAGCAATTGTTATGCCAAGATGGATTATTCGTAAAAATTTATGCAATTTGTTGATAATAAGAAGGTTACAAGCTTTGCATTATAGAAGAGCAAAGCAAGCCTTAAAATTGTGGGGGATAACCACCAACAGTGGGTGATATCACCCACTTTTAGTTCATCACAATGATGAGTACCTTTAAGAATTGAATCAGAGGTGATGCTTTGAGCGACATAAAAGAAGATTTAGCCTTCACGAATTGCCTTCGAGGGAACCCGACGAAGTCGGGCGTCGAGGACTGTATGAGCACGGAAAGAATAAAGATGTGTGGCAATTTTAAGCAGAGGCCTTAGAG
>CAZXJE010000024.1:0-20375 GCA_964640835.1 uncultured Eubacteriales bacterium | reverse complement strand
GTACACTTAACAATTGAAGCTGTATTATTATACCGCGAATGAGGCGCAACGAAGTAGATGCAGTAAAATCGGAGAGTTAGGTTGGGTCGGCGCCCGGGGGGTAAAAAACATCGATGAATATTAAAAGATTCTTCTTGAAATGTTTTTTCAACGATGTCAGGATAAGTTCCTGACATAGTTGATGTGAAAAAGTCATCGACTTTTTTTTGAATAGTTCAGGTTAAGAAGATCACATGAAGAGACGGGATGCAATTATCAGTCTCGGCTGTATGGCCGTTATAGGCCCCAGCCTATTTTCATGCAAAGAAAGGAGTGACACCATGAAACAAGAAATCAATACCGCAAATGCCCCGAAAGCCATAGGTCCATATTCGCAGGGAATCATTGCCAATGGATTCGTCTTCGCTTCCGGCCAAATTCCTCTCGATCCTTCTACAGGAGAACTGAACATCGGATCTGTCGAAGAGCAAGCCCATCTAGCTCTCACCAATCTCAAAGCTGTGATCGAAGCATCGGGCAGCTCGATGGACTTGGTCGTCAAATGCACCGTATTCCTCCAGAACATGGACGATTATGGGGCAGTGAACGCCATCTATGGCGAGTATTTCAAATCCCCTTACCCTGCCCGGGCGGCCATCCAAGTGGCCCGATTACCCAAGGATGTAAAAGTCGAAATTGAAGCAATCGCTATCCTGTAGCATAGGTAAGATTTATGCCTATTTATGAATTTTCTTGCGATGCGTGCGGGTCCTCTTTCGAAATCCTTAGTTCTATTGGAGGTGAAAAAAACATCGTCTGTGTTGAGTGTGGTAGCAAGGATATCCATAAACTCATCTCCTCCTTTGGAATCGGAGGAGGAAGCAGCCGGGTGAAGGCTTCTTCTGCAAACTGCAATTCCTGCTCTGCAACCTCATGTGACACATGCAAATAGATCCATCCATATGAAAAACGCGGTACGCATCGGTGTCGACACAGGGGGAACTTTTACAGATATTTTCATAGAAAAAAACGGCACTGTTGAAATCAAGAAGATCCCCTCCACTCCCGAGATTCCCTCTCTTGCTATCCTTGAAGGCATTGCTCCCTTTTTAAAATCCAAAACAGCTCCCTTTATCATCCACGGTACAACTGTCGCTACAAACTCCCTTCTAGAGAATAAGGGCGGTCGGGTCGCTCTTATCACGACTAAGGGTTTTGAAGATGTTCTCTTCATAGGACGTCAGACCAGGCACCAACTTTACAGCCTCGATGGAGAAAAAAGGACTCCACTCCTGCCAAAAAAACACTGTTTGGGTGTCGAGGAAAGAGTACTTGCTGATGGAACCGTAGAAAAAGATCTCTCCCTCCATGAGCTGGAGAAAATTTGCGAAAAGATACAAGAACTGAAGATAGATGCGGTCGCAGTAAGTCTTATCCATTCCTATACAAATCCCATCCATGAAAAGATCATCGCTAAAATCTTGAATAAAGAAAAACTTATGACATCGATCTCGAGTCAAATTCTGCCTGAATACAGGGAATACGAGAGAACATTGGTGACTACTGTCAATGCCTATCTTATGCCTGTCATAAGTCGGTATCTGACAGAACTGGAAAACCGATTGAAGGGTGCCAAACTCAGGATCATGCAGTCAAACGAAGGGTATATCCTGCCATCGACTGCAAAAAAGGAGCCGCTGCGCACAGCCCTTTCAGGCCCAGCAGGAGGAGTTGTTGCAGCACACTATCTTGGAAAATCCGCGGGATTCCGGAATCTGATCACATTCGACATGGGAGGAACATCTTCGGATGTGTCTCTCATCGATCAAACGATCAACAGAACAACAGAGAGCAAGATCGGGGAATTCCCCATTCGTTTATCCATGATCGACATTCACTCCGTAGGAGCTGGAGGAGGATCCATCGCCTACCTTGATGGAGGGGGAGTTCTGCGTGTGGGGCCACAAAGTGCCGGCGCAGTCCCAGGCCCTGCATGTTATGGGAAAGGGCACGTTCCCACTGTTACCGATGCCAACCTCGTCCTTGGACGTTTGGCCCCCGATTATTTTCTGGGTGGACAGATGGAAATATTCCCCGAAAAAAGTGTAGCCGTTATCACTGAGCTCGCGCTGAAAATAAAAAAATCTCTGCGGGAAACGGCTCAGGGAATCATCACGATCGCAAATGCTAACATGGAAAAGGCGATCCGGGTGATCTCCATTGAACGGGGATTCGATCCCAGGAATTTTGCCCTCTTCTCCTTTGGAGGTGCGGGAGGAATGCACGCTGTGGAGATCGCCATGCAGCTCGGTATGAAAAAAGTCATCATCCCTAAGAATGCTGGAGTTCTCTCCGCCATAGGTCTTCTGCTCGCGGATTCCATAAAAGACTACTCCACATCTGTGCTAAAACCTACAAGTGATGTCAAAAAATCAGAGCTCAACCAACTTTATCGATCCCTCGTACGAAATGGTTTCAGGGACATGAAAAAGGAGGGATTCACCGAAAAGGATCTTTTCACTCATCTGTCCCTGGACCTCAGGTATTCGGGACAATCCTACGAGATCACGGTTCCAACGTCTAAAATTGATATCGATAAATCCGTATATGCTTCCAAATTTCATAGGGCTCACCAAAAACTCTATTCCTACCATCATCCGGACAGAACTGTGGAGATCGTCAACATCCGCTTAAAGATTGTAGGTCCATCGAGAAAGATAAAACTCAAAAAGTTTCCTCTAGGGGGCGAGAACCCTCAAAAAGCTTTTATGAAGGAACAGGAGTTGTTCTTTCATGGAAAAAAATACACTGCAGCTGTTTATGACCGGTTGGCCCTGACCCCGGGAAATGTGATCCATGGGCCTGCACTTGTTCTTGATTACGAATCAACAACGTTCCTCCCTCCATCTTACGTACTAAAGGTAGACCGTTTTTTGAATTTAATCATCAAACGAAAAGGTTCAGAGAATGGATAAATTCGATCCTATCGAACTCGAACTTTTTAAGAATATTTTCATCTCGATTTCCGAAGAGATGGGAGCTGTATTGGGTCGTACAGCTCTCTCTCCGAACATCAAGGAGAGAAAAGATTTTTCATGCTCTCTATTCAATCGCAAGGGAGAGACTTTTGCTCAGGGTTCTCATATTCCCGTACATCTTGGCGCCATGCCTCTTTCTGTTCAGGCATCACTCCGATCTTTAGACTACCATGAGGGAGATCTGGTCATTCTTAACGATCCATACAGAGGTGGAACTCATCTTCCCGATGTCACGTGTATTTCACCCCTGTTCATTGATGGAAAATTGCGCTTTTTTGTCGCTAACAGGGCCCATCATTCTGACATTGGAGGAATGACGCCGGGATCTATGCCACTGGCTTCTGAGATCTATCAAGAGGGATTGATTTTACCGCCCTTGAAATTGATGGAAAAGGGGAAGTTGAAATCGGATCTCCTCCAGCTGATTCTTGCAAATGTCCGAACGCCGGAAGAACGGGAAGGAGATCTACTCGCTCAAGTGGCTGCCAACAACAAGGGGTTACAGAGGCTCAAGGAAGTCATCCACATACACGGTCTGCGTAAAGTCCTTAGGTACGGTTCCTACATTCAAGACTACACTGAAAAGATTTTACGTGAGACTCTGGAGCATATTCCCGATGGCTTTTATATGTATGAGGATTTTATGGATGATGATGGAATCAGCCTGAGCCCAGTAAAAATCAGTGTCCTTTTAACGATCGCCAATGATGAAGCCATCATCGATTTCGGGGGCTCATCTCCTCAGGTCGAGGGAGGGATTAATGCAAACCTCGCTGTCACCACTTCAGCCGTTCTGTATGTGTTCCGATCTCTGATCGCGGAGGATATTCCTTTCAATACCGGCCTCTTCAGGCCACTAACAATCAAAGCTCCACAAGGGTCTGTCGTTAACGCAAATTCCCCTGCTGCCACAGCTGGAGGCAACGTGGAAACTTCACAGAGGATCGCAGATGTTCTCCTTGGTTGTCTGGCCCAAGCGGTACCGGAACGCATCCCTGCGGCAAGCTCCGGAACGATGAACAATGTGGCTTTTGGAGGGTTTGACCCATTTAGGAATGAACCATTTGCTTACTATGAGACTATCGGCGGTGGGATGGGCGCGAGTGCAACCAAGCCAGGACTCGACGGAGTTCACACGCATATGACAAATTCTCTCAATACACCGATTGAGGCATTGGAAAACTATTTACCCATCCTCATCCGAAGATATGCCATTCGACAGAGATCTGGAGGGAAAGGCAGATTTAGAGGTGGTAACGGTATTATCAGGGAGTATGAATTCACTGTCCCCACTCAGATCACCATCATTTCGGAAAGACGGAAATTTTCCCCATACGGCCTTCAGGGCGGAAGTCATGGAAAAAAAGGGAAAAATGTTCTACTTAGAGGGAAAGAAAAAATCCGGTTGAGTTCAAAGGCTAATCTCAAAGCAAAGCCAGGTGACAGACTTTTGATCGAGACTCCGGGTGGCGGTGGATATGGCCAAAACAAATGAGAAATTTTCCTTCGGACCCGGCTTTCTCGTAGCCGCAGCCTTTATCGGGCCCGGGACTGTAACCACATGTACACTGGCTGGAGCAAATTTCGGATTTGCTCTCATTTTTTCTCTGCTGTTCGCAATTCTCACGACACTTATTCTTCAGGAGATGACTGGGAGACTGAGCCTTGCCTCCGGTAAAGATTTGGGTCAATCTCTCCGCGAATATCCACAACATCGATGGACACAAATATTCTTTATTTTGCTCACGCTTTTTTCTATTACAATCGGTTGTGCTGCTTACGAAGCCGGGAATATCATCGGCGGTTCCCTGGGTCTCGAGATGATCACTGGAGTCCCACAAAAAATCTGGGTTGTCTTTATCTCCTTAGCGGCAGTATTTCTGCTCGGCCAACAAAAATACCGATTGGTGGAGCGTTTTCTGATCGTTCTGGTGTTCTTGATGAGCGTCTCCTTCCTGGCGACTGCGATCATCATGAGACCTGATGTGGGTGCTATACTCAGAGGTTTTATTCCGACATTACCCGAGAATTCACTTTTTTTTGTTCTGGCCTTGGTGGGAACGACGGTCGTACCTTACAATCTCTTTCTCCATGCTTCGGCAGTTAAGGAAAAATGGAGATCCATAGAACGTTTAAAGGATGTGCGAAAGGACCTTGTAATCTCCATATCTTTGGGAGGCTTGATATCCATATCCATTGTTATCACATCTGCGATGGCATTTTTTGCAAAAGGCATCGCCATTGAGAGTGGCGCGCAGATGGCTTCTCAGCTTGAGCCCCTCTATGGCTCTGTGGCCAAGACTCTATTCGGAATAGGATTTTTCGCTGCAGGGATAAGCTCTGCTGTTACAGCTCCCTATGCTGCCGCCTTTGCATCCTCGGGTGTACTGGGCTGGAAGGAAGGTCAGAAATCTAAAAGATTCCACGCAGTCTGGCTAGGTGTCATCCTCGTTGGTCTCGCTGTATCTCTTTCTAATTTTAGTCCGATCGTTGTCATCGTTTTTGCCCAGGTGACTAATGGGCTCGTCCTTCCTGTCGCATCGATCTTCCTGCTGATCGTGCTCAACAGCCGGAGGATTTTGGGTGATGCTGTCAACACTTGGAAGCAAAACTTCCTTGGTGGTGCTATCGTAGCAATCGTCTCGCTGCTCGGCTTGTGGAATATCTTGAAACTCTTAATCTGAATTATTCATAAAAGCTGCTGACAAACTTTATTAGAAAATCTATCGGAGGGAATAGGTCACGGCAGCTTGAGCATGCAGCGTGGTTGTATCATACAGAAAAATCTCATAGTCCTCTTGTTTGACGATTAGAGGGATCTCCGTACATCCCAGGATGATGCCCTCAGCACCTCGGGCCTCGAGGTTGGCGATGATGTTGTGAAATTTATCTTTGGAAATTGTCTTGATCGAACCCAAGCAGAGCTCGTCGTAAAGAATCGTGTGTATCGCAATTCGTTCCTCTTCTTCAGGGATGAGGACATCTATCCCATGGTTGTCTTTTAGTCGGCCCTTGTAAAAATCCTGTTCCATTGTGAATCTAGTTCCCAAAAGGCCCACGATCGTATGGCCCATCTCCTTGATCTTTGCCGCCGTCACATCAGCAATATGCAGCAGAGGGATTCGGATGTTTTTTTTGACGTCTTCGGCCATCAAGTGCATCGTGTTCGTGCAGATGACCACAAAATCCGCACCCCCTTTTTCTACTCTTTGTGCGGCATCGATCATAATCCGAGTTGCATCCTCCCACCTTCCTTGATGCTGAAGCTCCTCGATCTCCTGAAAATCCACAGAGTACATCAAGCTTTTTGCCGAGTGGAATCCTCCGAGTTCTCTTTTCACCGTTTCATTTATGATACGGTAATATTCCAGGGATGATTCCCAGCTCATACCGCCGATAAGACCGATTGTTTTCATTTTATATCCTTATCAAGCAAAATATAGGAAGCATCCCAAAATCCGTGATGAATACGGTTTTTTCCACCTCACAATTGGAACACTCAATAACGCAGTTTGATTTTATGCCATCACAGTTTTGGGGATGTTTATAAAAATACATCTTGATTTTAAGATAACAAAAATCGAAAATAAATTCCAACATTCATCGGTGCAGGTGGAAGTGTCCTGGGAATGCTCAAAAATGTCGAGGCTCTGATTCAGATCATCCCGCCTAACGCAAAAATCATACCCGGCCACTATGCGCTCTCTGATTTGGATGACCTGAAAAGAACACGGACAATGCTGGTGGATACTATATCGCATGTGCAGAATAAAATGGAAACCGGTAAAACTCTTGATCAGATCCAGGCAGAGGGATTGCCCCAAGAGTATGAAACATGGGGTACCGCCTACACCAGTGCTGAGGAATGGATCAAAACACTGTATATCGGCCTTAAAAAAGAAGACAGATTCAATAAATAAAATTGACTATAAGAGTCCCACACTTGCTCAAAGTGAAAAAATTGAGTATACATTGGGCATCCTAAGAAGAAAGGAAGAAGACCATTGAAGGCTAATGACATCAGACAAGAAGCTCTTGAAGCAGAACAAAGGATCAAGCCATATGTCAGAGAAACTCCTGTCGAATTTTCGTCATATCTGAGCAAAAAAGGGAACTGTAAAGTCTTTCTCAAGCTGGAAAACATCCAGCTGAGCGGCTCTTTTAAATTCCGTGGCGCTGTCAACAAACTCCTCTCGCTCAGTAAAAAAGACAGAGCTAAGGGAGTAGTGACTGCCTCATCGGGAAATCATGGCTGTGCCTTTGCCCATGCCTGCCACATCTTAGACATAAAAGGAACGATATACCTTCCAAGCTATGCCTCCCCTGCAAAAATCGAAGCGATCCGTCAGTATGATGTGGAGCTCCAATTTTATGGTGACGACTGTGGACAAGAAACCGAAGTGTATGCGCGGAACTTTGCGGAAGAGACCGGCCAAGTCTACCTCTCCCCTTACAATGATCCAAAAGTGATCGGAGGCCAAGGTACTATCGGGATCGAATTAGAACGTCAATTGAAACATATCAACTCTGTTTTTGTTTGTGTCGGAGGGGGCGGATTGATCGGGGGGATCGCAGGATATTTAAAGTCCAAAGATAAAAACATAGAAATTATAGGCTGCCAGCCAGAAAATTCTGCTGTGATGTATGAATCGATAAAAGCCGGACAGATCGTCGACATGCCATCTCAAACAACCCTATCGGACGGTTCTGCCGGCGGAATCGAACCTGGAGCTATCACTTTTGAAATATGCCGGGATTATGTGGATGACTATATTCTTGTCTCTGAAAGGGAGATCAAAGATGCGATCCTTTTTATCCTTGAAAAACATCAGATGATCATCGAGGGGGCAGCAGCCGTTGCGGTTGCCTCGTTCCTGAAAAGAAAACACAAACTTTCGGGAAAACGTGTTGTCTTGGTCATCAGCGGTGCCAAAATTAGCTTAGAGACACTGAAAAATATCATATGTGAGCGATAGTGCCATGACCACACAAAATAGCTTCAGGTACTCATTATTGTGATGAATCTTTTAAAAAGAAATTCAAGGACAAAAAAGATGAAACGAAGAGATTTTTTGAAAGGTGCCTTTAAGGCAGGTATTTCCCTCAGTTTGATCGGGGAACTCCCTCCCTTGCGTCTTTTCCCAACACTCCATCGATTCGACATCATTATCAGGAACGGTCAGATTTTAGACGGGATCAATGACAGCTCCTTCCAAGTTGATCTGGGGATCATAGGGGATCGAATAGAGGTTCTGGGAAAACTCGAGCCCGGCTCTGCAAAGGTTGTGATCGATGCCACAGACAAGATCGTAGCACCCGGCTTCATCGATATTCATTCACACACGGATTTTGAACTCCTCATCAATCCCAAAGCTGAGAGCAAGATTCGACAGGGTGTGACCACAGAACTCAGCGGGAACTGTGGAGGTTCCACGTTTCCTCATAAACAAACGCTCACCCAGTACGAAAAAACCATAAAAAAAACTCTCGGTATCGATTTTAGCTGGACAGATCTAAGAGGTTACCATGCTTTGATGGAAAAACGGGGAACAGCAGTGAATCATGCAACACTGGTAGGCCAAGGGACCGTGAGACAACACATCATGGGGTCCGAACGGAGAGCACCGACACCCGATGAGATGAAAGAAATGAAGGAACTTGTGGCAGAAGCCATGGAGCAGGGTGCATTCGGCATCTCCACAGGGCTAGAATACACTCCTGACAGGTTTTCTTCTACAGAAGAGGTCATCCAGCTTTGTAGAATCACTTCCAAATACAGTGGATTTTATGCCACTCACACACGATCTGAAGACACACAGCTCTTGGAAGCAGTGGGAGAAGCCATTCATATCGCTCAAGCTGCAGAGCTTCCGCTCCAGATATCTCACCTTAAGGCGGCAGGGCAGAGCAATTACTTTAAAATACCCATGGTCTTCGACCTCATAGAAAGAGCACAAGAAAGAGGATTGGAAGTTACAGCGGACCGTTATCCATACACGGCCTTTGCCACATCGCTCAGTATTATGTTTCCCATCTGGGCTTTGGACGGTGGCCAAGAAAAATTCATGGAACGTTTGAGGGACAGGAACCTGCGCACAAAGATGAAAGAGGATACCCTAGTCAAAGTTAGAGGGAATAACTCCTGGGAAAGCATGCTAATCCAATCCGTCGACAACAAAGAAAACAAACATCTAGTCGGCAAATATATACTTGAAGCGGCAGAGAAAACTCAACAAGACCCTTACGAATTTGCATGCGATCTACTGATATCCGAGGGCGGAGATTTGAGCGTTATTGGATTTGGCATGGGAGAGGAAAACACATCATTAATACTGAAACACCCTCTGGTTATGTTGGGCTCGGATGGAGTGGCCCTCGCTCCCTATGGAAAACTCAGTGAAGGGATTCCCCATCCCAGAAACTATGGATCCTTTCCTCGATTTCTGGGGAAATATGTTAGAGATGAAAAGCTTCTCCCCTTGCCCGAAGCTATAAAAAAAATGACATCCATGCCTGCAAAGAAACTGGGGCTTAAAAAACGAGGAATACTCGCAAAGGGATCCTATGCCGACATTGTCGTCTTTGATCCAGACACAGTGATCGATCTGGCCACCTACACAGAACCGGCTTTGTATTCCAAGGGAATCGACACTGTTATCGTCAACGGGACAGTAGTCATTGACAGAGGAAAACATTCCGGAAAATTACCAGGAAAAGTCCTTCACAGGACAAACAGTTAGCGATATGCGTAGAAGTCTTTGATTGTAGTAACGACAAACTCCTGATTCTTTTCGGATAACTCTGGATATATGGGCAGAGCCAAGACCTCTGAGGCCGCTTTTTCCGATTCTGGAAAATCCCCCTCTTTATATGCCAGATAGGCAAAACATTTTTGGAGATGCAGGGGCATGGGATAAAAAATAGCTGAGGGAACACCCTTTTCACGCATATAGAGCTGCAGATCATTACGACTTTCCGCACGAATGACATATTGGTGGTATGTATGAAAATATTTGAGGCCCGTATCTCTGTAAATGGCTTCGGGTGACTGGATGAGCCTCTTCTCTACCAATCCTGCTTCTCTAAAAAAACCATCATATGCCAAGGCTTTTTGCTGCCTTCCCACTATCCAAGAATCCAGGTGTTTAAGCTTAACCCTCAGCACAGTCGCCTGGATGGCATCCATCCGAAAATTCCCTCCCAGGATATCATACATGTACTTGTTTGCAGAGCCATGAACCCGCAAAAGCCTCATCCTGTCCACAAGATTCTGGTTGTTGGTTAACACCATCCCCGCATCACCGCATGCACCGAGGTTCTTGGCAGGATAAAAAGACAAAATCCCCAGATCCCCTAGAGTACAGGCTCTTTTTACTTTTGAATCCATCAGATATTCTGAACCCACAGCTTGTGCTGCATCCTCCAACACGAACAGGTCATATTTTTCGGCGAGTGATTGGATAGGCTTCATGTCCACACACTGCCCGTAGAGGTGCACCGGCAGAATGCCTTTTATTTGGGCGTTACCCTTTTTTTCTATCTCAAGCTCGAGTAATTCGGCAAGTTTATGCGTGTCGATGTTGAAGGTATTCGGTTCGATATCGCAAAACACCGGTTTCGCCCCAAGCCTGGCGATAGCGCCTCCTGTGGCAAAAAAAGTGAATGGAGTAGTCACAACAGAATCCCCCCGGCCCACTTGGAGCGCCATCAGGGACATGATCAATGCATCGGATCCCGAGGAAACACCTAATGCATATTTTGCTCCTACGTATGCTGATAGTTCCTCTTCCAGAGCTTTCACTTCAGCGCCCAAAATAAACATCTGGGAGTCAAGGACTTCAGATACCCGTTCCTTAAGTTCCTTCTCAATACTCTCATACTGTGCTTTTAGATCTAGTAACGGAAATCTCATCATTTCACCCCTATTATTATAAGATTTTCTTCAGCTTTTTCCTCTCGATTACAAGCTGGCCTTGATAGGAGACATAATTCAATAGGATAAGCACCCTGTCGGTATCCGACAGCTCTCTCTTGAAAATACCCTTTAATCCTTTGAGAGGCCCCTCCACAACCTCTATCTCATCACCCAACTCGGGTTCTTCTCCATACTTCAACAGTTCGATCAGGCCATCCACTTCTCTGGCTTTAAGCGCATCAAGCACTTCCTCTGGAATTGGTGTTGGGCCTTCTTGAGTGCCAACGACCTTTTTTACTCCTCTTGTATACTTGACCAATTGATAGTGCTCGGGATAGTTAAAGCATATAAACTCATAGCCAGTGAAAAAAGGTTTGACTCTCCCATCATGCTTATATTTGGGATTATAGATACGGAAGCCCGCTTCTGTGAAGATCTTCTCCACATGAAATTCCTTTTTAGGCTTTGTGTTCAAGATATACCAGGTTTTCATAAGCAATCCTTCAAATCGATCGGAATCTTACTCAAAATGCTTTTTTTACTCATCAATAGCCAGCTTCCTGTAGAAATCGGGCCGTCTGTCTCGGATAAAATATTTTTTGGCTGGACTTCCAGCGATTTGATTCAGATCACATTCGGCATAGAGGATAAAATCTTCGTTTTGTGGAGCACGGGCAATCACTTTTCCAAAGGGATCCACAACATAGGATTCGCCCGAAAAGTGGAGTTTTTCTTCCTTCCCCACCCTGTTGACGAGCGCAGCGAAATAACCGTTTTGGAACGCAGCGACCTGGAGTTCAGCCTCAAAAATTCCCTCTGGCCACTCCCCTAGGGCACCCGCTTGAGGGACAACTACCAGTTCCGCACCCTGAAGTACCAAATTCCTCATGTATTCGGGATAGTGCCTGTCATAACAGATGGCAACCCCCACCCGTCCAACTCTTGTCTTGTAGACAAAACTCATCTTATCGCCGGGCGCGTAATATCCCTTCTCATAGAATCCCAATCCCTCCATGATGTGGACCATACGGGTCACACCGAGCAGAGTGCCATCCGCATCTATAACCGGGGAGGCATCAAAGGTTCGTTCGCCGTCGGTTTCAAAGGTATTGAGAACACCGACAACACCGTATTCTCTGGCAATGCGGGCAAATTTCTCTGTTGTAGGGCCGGGAATGGGTTCTGCCTTCTTCAGATCTTCCGGAGTCGCTTGAGTTTGCGGAAGAAAACGGAAAAAGGCTAGCTCAGAAAAGGCGATGAGTTGGGCGCCCGATTCTGCCGCAATCTTGAATGCCTCAAGGCCACGTCGAACATTGTCCTCATGGTCTAATGTGGCATGCTGTTGGACAAGTGCAATTTTCACTCCAAATCTCCTTCCGATCACCTATTTCTGTGTACTACTTGTTTTCGTCGTATATCCTCTGTGCTTCTTCCGGCGAAGCATTCTCATGGACGATCGCACGAATGGCCTGGATCATACCGATCGGATTAGGATTCTGCCAGATGTTTCTGCCAAAGTCTACTCCCCTAGCACCTTTTTGTATTGCACTGTGTGCCAGTTTGAATGCATCCAACTCTGTTTCAAGTTTGGGCCCCCCGGCAATGACCACGGGAACCGGACAGCTCCCCACCACTTTTTCGAAATCGTCACAGTAATAGGTCTTGACAAAACTCGCACCCTGTTCTGCGGCGATCCGGCAGGAGAGGGAGAGAAAGCGCTCGTCCCTTTTGTCCAGTTCCTTGCCGACGGCTGTAACAGCAAGGACAGGAATCCCATACTCCTCCGCCATATCCACAAGAATAGCCAAGTTCATGAGTGTTTGTTGTTCATAATCTGAACCCACAAAAATGGAGAGGGCGACTGCCGACACATTCAATCGCACCGCGTCTTCCATCGAGACGGTTATGCTCTCATTGGAAAGGTCAGCCCCGATAATGCTGGAACCTCCCGATACTCTGAGAACGATGGGTACGGATGTTTCTGGACTGACACAATTTCTCAACACCCCTCGAGTCAACATGAGAGCATCCGCATAGGGTAAAAGGGGTGTGATAGTTTCTTCGGGCACTTCCAGTTTGGAAGTCGGCCCTAAAAAATAGCCATGATCTACGGCCAGCATGACTGTGCGTCCTGTTTCGGGTTTGATGATTTGAGAGAGACGGTTTTTCTTTCCCCAATCCATAGTTTTTCTCCTTTCTATCTCAAGCTTTACTTTTTTTGAGGCTCGATGTTCACTTTGATCGAATTCTGTGCTTTAGCCACTACCTGGAAACCTGTTTGTGTTTCTGTTAGAGGAAATCTGTGTGTGATCATATCGTTGACCCTCATCAGAGGAGAGCGGATGAGCTTAAGAGCTAACCAGGAATCATATGGGGCAGCCCCATAGGAAGTGGTCAATGTGACATCGTTCCTGAAGAAAATTTCATTAATTGAAACAGGTGTTTGTACATCAGGGTCCGTAGGAGCGAAGAAAAGCACAGTTCCCCCTCTTTCCACACACTCCAAAGCCTGGATTTGCGCACTCTCAGCGCCCGTGCACACAAAAACATGATCCGCAAGTCTTCCACTATTCATTTGGCGGAGGCATGTTTGAACATCATCGGTGGGCAGGATTGCCTCATCTGCGCCGAATTCTTTTGCCGCCTCAAGCCTGAAAGGCACTATGTCGAGAGCTAATATTTTGCCAGCACCCGAAAAACGAGCCAGATGAACGTTGAGAAGCCCAGCAATCCCGCATCCGATATTAAGCACACACTGCCCGGCTGAGAGCCGCGCGATGCGCTGCGCACGGATCACACAACCCAGTGGCTCATGGAATGTGGCATCCTCGTAAGAGATCTCATCAGGGATGATGTGGACTCCCCTATCGACATTGATAGCCGGGATTCTCAGGAGCTCCGCAAATCCGCCGGGGTCGAAATTTGTGCTCCGCAGCGTATCACAGGCCGTGTGGTGACCGGAAAGACAGTAAGTGCACGTATTACATGGGACATGATGTGCAGCCACAATGCGGTTCCCGACTTTAAACTTATCAACATCTGAGCCCACTTCGACGACCTGACCTGCAACTTCGTGCCCCAAAACCAGAGGAGCCCTCTTGATACGATACCATTCCAGTACATCACTTCCGCAAATACCGCTCGCTTCGACCCGCATCAGGATCTCCCGTGCCCCTATTTTTGGGACGGGCATCTCCTCGATCCGGATGTCACTGTTATTGTAGTACATGGCTACGCGCATTCGATTTTCCTCAATGAACGTTCTTTTTTGGCCCATTCTTAAAAACTAAACCCTAAGCACCTTTTCCCGACTCAGCCTCGCCACTCCGGTTATTTCGACTCGTGAATAATCCAGGTTCTGTATTATGTCTAAAAAAAAGTTTAGCGTCAACCAGGAACATAAGGTTAACGCATAATCCTGAAACTAGGGGACAACATCCGTATATTTGGCGAGAAATGCAGATCGATCATACACGTCTTGAAGAGAGATTGCGTGTTTTTTCAACGATTTATGGATAGCCTCCAAACGCTCTTGAACGATACCCACATGCAGCCGCATAAGTTGGCAGATCTGACAGGTCCTTTCTCCAGAGCCGATAAGGGCCTGGACTGGACATCTCCCCCCGCAATAAGGATAAACACCACAATCCAGGCATCCCAATTCATTTTTGTACTTTACGAGCGAATTCAAGTCATGCTCTTCAAGTTTGAGCTGACCTGCACTGTCGAGATGTCCTATAGCCGCATCAGCGGGAAGATCAGCACAGGGATAAACCTTTCCAGAAACAATATCATAGAATTGATAGATATTGTATGGAATTTCTTGAAGAATTGTCCTTTACAGGATGCTTCTGATCCTTTCTTCGACTTCGCTCTCTATAAAAGGCTTTCGGATATAGCCAAAACTCCTAGTCTCTGAAGCTTCCTGAACAGTTGCATCATCCCCATAAGCCGTAAGATAGATGACAGGGATATGGAGGTGTTTATGGATTATCCGGGCTGCGTCTATGCCGCTCATCTTGCCTTTTAATTTGACATCCATGAGCACGACATCTGGATGGCAGAAAGATGCAGCCTTTATGGATTCCTCTCCAGAGGCCACAGGATCACAGACATCAAATCCAAAACTCTTGAGTAAAATCTGGAGGTCCAGAGCGATAATGGGTTCGTCCTCAACCACCAGAATTTTGAGAGTTATCCCCTCTTCTTGGAGAGAAATACTTTTTTTTTCTATAGAATTCAAGTGGCTAAAATCCTCATATGTGTAGTCGGAAAAGGGATTAAATAATTGAAAAATATCTTATATTTTATACATCCATCAAGGAACGGATTAAAAAAATGCGGAGTAATTTAGATGGGTGTTGCACTTTCTGCTCCATTCTGATAATTTCTACCTGAACTATTCATAAAAAATGTCGATATTCTGTTCAACAAATGCAATTTCAAATAGTTATATTATACTCCCAGTAAATCACCTTGTTTTTTCCGTTTTCAATGTGTTTTTTATTTGTAATCGATATTTTTTACCTTTCAGGCGAGCCGATCTCACTACAAAGTCTTCGTTGTAGCCCACTTGCGGTAGTTCACTACAGCTTCGTGGGCCACTTCCTTGCCTTTGCAGCAACCTCGACTCGTGAATAATCCAGGTTAATTTCAAGAAAGAATCAGGTTAGCAAAAGCGATCGAGGCTCAAGGGAATTGTTTATTTCATTAGAGACACTTGTCGGCGTTTTCGTCATTTTTTTTATATCAACATTCGTCCGCTCTTCCTTAGGATTCGGGGATGCTCTTGTAGCCATGCCCCTTTTGACACTGGTTGTGGGATTAAAAACGGCTACTCCGACGGTTGCTCTTGTGGCCACCACGATCTCGATCACTATACTGGCAAAAAATTGGAAGATCGCCGACCTTAAGGCCACTTTTCGACTCGTTCTATCCTCCGTCATTGGGATCCCGGTGGGTTTGGTGTTGCTTAAAGGGATCAATGAAGATCTTATGAAGGCCTTGCTCGGTTCAATCCTGATCCTTTATGGACTTTACAATCTTATAAAACCTCATTTAAAAAAAATTAGCGGAAATTTCGGACTCGCTTTTTTATTCGGATTCATTGCGGGTATACTCGGGGGCGCTTATAACACAAACGGCCCTCCTGTTGTTATCTATGGAACGCTCCGGCGCTGGGCGCCAAATCACTTCCGGGCAACCATGCAGAGTTATTTGTTGCCCACAGGATTTCTGATACTCTTGGGGCATGGCCTATCGGGACTATGGACAATCCAGGTCTTCAAGTACTATATTTTCTCCCTGCCAATCGTTTTCCTAGCTATTTATATCGGGGGAAAGGCTCACACATCTATGACGCAGAAACACTTCGACCGGTTTGTGAATGCCGCCCTGATCTGTATGGGTGCAGTTTTAATAATACGATAGTTGCCCGGAACGCTAACTTCTCTTCTATTCTCATTCCACACAACCAAACTCTCTTTCCATTCAGCCGTATAAGGAGTGGTAGCTAAAAATGTCCCTTGGAATCCTGTAATTTGCTGTTTTATCAGCGGTACTAGCTCTTTGGATTTGGGCTGTTGTAGATCTGCTGAAAAGAGATCTCTCCGGTCCGAAATTTACCAAATGGCTAGTGATCGTTACAATCTTCCCCATAGTAGGTTTTATCCTTTTCTATTGCTTAGGGCAGAAAAATAGAGATAAATAACTCTTTCAAAGTTTAGAATTCGCCTCCTCTCCCTCCGCTGCACTATTATCTGGCAACAAAATGTTATCCCCGCACAAATCTCCTAAGTCATTGACTCTGCTGAATGGCTTGGTGTTATAATACAAATTGAAGATATTGCCTGATTAGAGAGAGTTATAAATGACCTCAAAGGAAAGAATTTTTGCTGCGATTTGCCAAAAGAAGTTCGGCAGAGGATCGAGTGTTGCGGAAAGGACGGAGGTCTTATTCTGGCTCCCTCAAACACCATACAACCGGATGTCCCTTTGGAAAACTTGCTTGCGCTTTATACAACTGCAAAAAACTTGGTACTCTGATATGGCTAGATTAGAAAACTGGAATGTCACTCAGATTTGCCCTGAAGGGAGATATAGAGGGAATCAATGAAAAAGACGGTTATGAACAGTGCTATGGTTTTTATAACATTTTGTTTGATCGGGAATGTCGCCTTTGCCCAAAAACCCTTAAAAGTCGGCGATATTTTAGCAAATCCCGGTGAAAAGAAATCTGGCTTCATAATAGTGCCGAAAGGAATGGATGGCCCTGAAATACAGCTCCCTATCACGATAATCAATGGGGCTAAAGACGGCCCGGTCCTTGCACTAATTGCAGGCATACATGGATATGAGTATCCTCCAATTTTGGCCCTTCAACGGCTTCGAAAACAAGCAGAGTCCTCACAAATCTCTGGGGCCGTGATTATGGTCCATGTCGTGAACATGCCATCTTTCCTTAAACGAACCATATACTACAATCCCTATGATTGGAAGAATCAGAACCGCGTTTTTCCAGGTAAAAAAAATGGCAGCATGACTGAAAGAATTGCTTATCAAATTTCGAAGGAAGTCATAGATCAATGCGATTACCTGATAGATATGCACTGCGGTGATGGGAATGAAGACTTGATGCCATATTTGTATTACACAAAGACAGGGGATGAAGCTCTCGACTCTCAAACCCGAGAGCTAGCAATAAACTTTGGGTTTAAAGTAATCATTCATGAATCGGTAAAACCCAATGAAGCCTCTGCTTCCCATTGTGCAAACTCAGCACTCTTAAAAGGAAAGCCGGCCCTGACTATAGAATCGGGAAAACTCGGAAAAACCGATGAAAAGGATATCATACGAATAATAAGGGGAACGTATAACACGCTTAGGCATCTTAAGATGATCCCAGGGAGTCCGGAATTATTATTCGAGCCGGTATGGGTAAAAAGTGTCACCTATATCAGATCTGAACACATCGGAATATTTTATCCCTTGAGCCACAGCGGACGTCATGTACAAAAAGGAGAGCTGCTTGGATACTTGACAGATTTCTTCGGTAACATCATTCAGAAAGCCATCGCCCCTCATGATGGAATAATTATGTATATCATCGCGACCCCTCCGATGAGTGAGGGAGAACCGATGGTGAAAATTGGGAGTTTCTGAGCTAGGGCTACTTTCGCAAGGGCACCCAGTTTTCGATAAATTTTTTGCCGCCTTCCTGTTCTTCCACTAGAGCTTGACAGATCGCCCTCAAATGCTCATAGGGTAATGTCCCGATGATCATGCGATTATTCAGGATAAGCGTGGGCGTGGAACGAATACCGTGAGCATATCTATCTGAAGTCTTCTCGTATTCCCGGCCCGTATCGATAATGCGTTTGACGATCTCCTTGGTTCTTTCATCATTCAGAGCGTCTTCAACTTGATACTTCTTGGCCAGTTCTTTTCTCCATTCCGGATTCCTGGCGGATGTGAAGCTAGCAAAGATCTCATCGTGAATCTGCAAGAATTTATCCTGGTCATAAGCAGCTATGTAGGATAGATCACAAGCTCCAGGATGCAAGTTCTTGTCGACCACATCATTACACTTTCCATCCAGCGGAAAAAACTGTAAGGCAATGTTGATCTTTCCGGCGAACTCCTCTTTCAGTTGATCGAGCTGTTGAGTGAGGTAAAGACAATCGGGGCACAAAAAATCAGCAAACTCGATGATCTGGATCGGAGCCTCTTCAAATTTTTCTGAGGATCGGGCTGTCATGTACGGTGAAATAAAACTGGGGGATTCGACTTCTGGAAGCTCATAATACTGCTTCACAATTTGCATGGCCACCCCTATTTGCGCGTCTTTTTTTGCGTCGTGAAAGAGAATAAAACCGTATGCCCCAAGCAAGAACACCACAAAAAAAGTAGTCAGCATCTTGAATGATGGCCTTATGAATTTAGAAGGGAAACTGGGTTGTTCTCTATCAATTCCATAATTCCTGAAAAGTATAAAGCTGATAATGGAAAACACATAAAAACCCGTACATAACAGACACAAACTTCTCAGGAAAAAGACCGCGTAAAGGAAGAGTCCGATCACACCCAGCAGGTTTATGAATGCAATGAATTTATTTGTCCTCTCGAAACTCTCTGAAGGAAAAAGCGAACCGAGAGAAACGAGGGCACCGACAAAAAGCCCAAAGTAACCGAGTGGCACACCTCCTACTTGAGAAATACGCGAGAAGGCCGAGCTGTCGCAGTTAAAAAACGCACTGATATCGCAGAACGAACCCTCAAATATAGATGCAGGGTAGTTCGCCAGGAAAAAATGACGGATCGTGAGAATTGAGGCGAACATCATCCCGATCCCGGAAAAGAAACTGAGGATCCGTTGCCATGTCGTTCCGCTTAAAGTGAGACTTTGTTCCATCTATTTCTCCTCAAAATACAGGCAACGATATCTCTGAATAACGCTGCTATACTGGACATTCATTCTATAAACTCAACTTTATATAGACTGAGAGCCCGATTGTCAACTTCAATCAAGTCAGTATCCTCTCACTCGTTTTCATTTTCGAAAGTGGAAAGATTAACGGGATTTCCCTCATAGTTGCCAGGAAAAGGCATTTATTCTTCAACCTTAAACTGGAATTCTGATGGCCATGATAGTATGCTTGAAAAAATGCTCTAAAATGGATAGCCAAATCTTGAGGAGATGATGGAATGATTCAGGCAGAAATCCACGACATGAACGCTGAGAATATTTATGACCTTGGATTCTGTGGGACTAAAAGTGTCGAGCACGAAGGGTGTCGGCGAAAAGCAGAGTGGTATAGGAAACGTTTACCTGAAGGAATGAGATACAAAGTCCTGTATTCCGAGGATAACGGGAGTGTCGGAATGATCGAGTATATTCCCGGCGAGTTCAGCTGGAGAGCTGTTGATGCTGTTGGGTATATGGTCATACACTGCCTGTGTATTTTTTTAAAATCATTCAGAGAAAAAGGCTATGCCTCCCGCATGATCAGGTCGTGTGTCGAGGATGCAAAAAATGAAAACATGAATGGAGTTGCTGTTGTCACGCGGAAAGGCGCATGGATGGTGAGCAAAGACCTCTTTGTGAAAGATGGATTTGAAGTGGTCGATAAAGCACCCCCAGATTTTGAGCTTTTAGCCATAAAATTCAGGATGGATGCTCCTTCGCCAAGATTTAAGCATAATAGGGAGAGCGTTTTAAATAAATACAACAAAGGACTCACTATCTTATGGTCTGATCAATGTCCCTATATTGCGAAGTCTATTGAGGAAATAAAAGAAACGATAAAACAGAGGTATAGGATCAAAGCTAGGATTATCGAGATCAAAGATCACGATCAAGCCCAGAATGCACCTTCTCCCTATGCGATATTCAGTTTGATCTACGATGGCAAGCTACTGGCCTTTCATCCAATCAGCAACAAAAG
>CAZXJE010000023.1:0-20405 GCA_964640835.1 uncultured Eubacteriales bacterium | reverse complement strand
AAATAATGACTGAAAAACGCTTATTCAAAAGACGTGAATTTCTTAGACTATCATCAGCTACGGTTATCGCCGGGCTGACAGGGAGACTGACAGGCACTCCACGGACAGACAGCGAACTCACAATAGAAGGAGCCGCACGCAAAGTGGGACGGCTGCCCCGCCGGAAGCTGGGCTACAGCGGCAGGGAAGTCTCCATTTTGATAGGCGCTGGTGATCTTGCTGAAGCGCCCACCGAGGCAGGAATTTTATGCGGAATGAACTACTGGCATAAGACTAATCGGTGGATGGGAAGCGGAGCGCCGGATTCTATCCTCAAGAACCGCGAAGCCCATTACTGCCAGGTCACAGTGGATCGGGTAGGAGGAGATCATCGTACAGGCTCCATCGATGAAAAGGAACATTATGCCTATGTTAAGGAGGCTTTGAAACGGACAGGTCTCGGCTATTTCGACGACATGCAGTTCCATTATGGCTACCACAATACAGACGAGCTCAAAAAGGAGAGGGATTTTGTGCGTGCTTTTGAACGGCTGAAGAAAGAAGGATTGGTAAAACATCTCTGCCTTTCGCAGCATGGTTATGCCGGTGATTCCAGGGTGCCGAACGGACAGAGCGCCGCAGAGGTCCTGACCGCTGTGGTTGAAGATGGCCTTTATGAACATGCCCAGTTCATGTATTCCTACGGTTTTGACCCAGAGATGGACCAGTTTATAGAATTTGCCCGAAAAAAAGGCTTTGGCACAATAGCCATGAAGACGGCACGTGGCATCGGACGTATGAAGAAGGATCAGGCCTTTATGGACAGTTTACCTGCCGGAGTATCCCCTCACAATGCGCTTGTGCGTTGGCTAACCACAAGCACAAAGCTCGACGCTGCCGTTATCCGTGTTAAAAGCCTCGACGAATTCGTGGAAACCTATTCTGGTGCAGGAAAGAACCTGAGTATCCGGGATGCTCAGGCAATCGAGATGATGACAGCTCAGGCTGACAGGACAGCTTGCCGCCTATGCACAGAATGTCAACTCCACTGTCCTCAGCAGGTGCCCATTGCCGATATCCTTCGTTTCGAGCGTTATGCTGTGGATGATCATGACTGGAATAAAGCCAGAAAGTTTTACGCTAGGCTTCTCCGCAAGGCCGATGCATGTGTAAACTGCGGAACCTGTGTTCCATACTGCCCGCAGGGCCTCAGCATTCCTGATAAACTCGCAGAAGCCCATGCCCTTCTAAGCTGAGCTTAGCAAGGTTAACTGTACGCTTTATTTGTTTTGTGCTTTTGGTTGTGCTTTTGGGGACGGGCCATACGAAGTGTCTTATTCTAAATAAGTTACTTTACAAAAATTAAAAATAAATCTCCTTAGAATGCTGATTTTGGTAGCAAAATCAGCATTCTAAGGAAAATACTCTCCCGAGTATCCCAAGCTAACTCTGTCTTATTTATGGTATAAACCTAAGAAGAGTGGTGATGAAAGTGGCCTGATTTCAAGTTGACTCTTCCGGGTATAAAGTTTATTCTATTTTTACCTGAGCAAGAGGACAGAAAATAATGCAATGTCCCAAGTGTAAGAACGAAAATCCCTCTAGTTCCAAATTCTGTAAAGAATGCGGAACACAATTAATCGAAACTACAGAGCCTAACGTTTCTCTCACAAAAACCCTCGAAACACCCAAGGAAGAATTCACTCGAGGGAATGTCTTTGCGAATAGATATGAGATAATCGAAGAGCTTGGAAGAGGCGGGATGGGGATGGTCTACCGTGCTGAAGACCGGAAGGTCAAGGGAGAGATCGCTCTTAAGCTCATCAAGCCTGAAATCGCTTCAGATGAAAAGACAATCACGCGTTTCAAGAATGAACTCAGACTCGCCCGGAAAATCAGGCATAAGAACGTCTGTCCAATGTTCGACCTGGGAGAGTGGAGAGGTACACACTTCATCACCATGGAATACATTTCGGGCGAGGACTTGAAAAGCTCCTCTCGGATCTGAAGAAAATCGAAGAAACAAAGCCCGAGCTGCATAAAAGAACAAAATCCGAATGGAAGAACTCCATTGCCGTGCTTCCCTTCAAGAATATGAGTGCCGATCCTGAACAGGAATACTTCTGTGAGGGATTATCCGAGGAACTCATCAACGCATTAACTCAGATCAAAGATTTGATGGTTGGATGTCCCAGATAAAGATCGATTTCCTGCTTGAAAGCGTTCGCTCTGATCCTAGGTTCAAAGAATTTCTCAAAAAAGTCAATCTGCACTGATCTCAAAGACCCTTCATCAATCGAGAAAAAGCACACTTATTCCCTGTGGTTTGCAATTGGAGTCTCAACTTACCAGGGGAGAGATATTATTTTTAATTTTAGGTAATCCAATTTGTCCAACAAACGTATACATATAGTGAGAGGAAAAAATGAGGCTGATATCACGGATCGAAGAGATAGTACTTCTTTGTATTTGGCGCCTTCAGGACGATGCCTACGGGATCACTATCCTGGAAGAGGTCGTAAAGGCAACAGGAAAAACATGGCTCACAGGCTCGATCTATGCATCTTTGAGTCGTTTGTTGAAACACGGCCTTGTGGAATCCATCGAAGGGGAGCCTACGGCCGAGCGAGGCGGCCGGCGCAAGATCTACTATAAACTTACACCAGAGGGTCAGCGAGCCTTAATAGCGATCAAACGAGTAAATTCCCAAATCTGGACTGATCTACCGACTTTTAATATCGATGAATAGGATTGAGCGGAAGAATCATATGCTGCAAAAAAATGTTGATCCTCCAAAAAAAGTAACAAATAAATATCCTTCTAAAGCAGCTATATGGATACTTGAACGCCTTCTCGATCCGAATGTGCGGTATTCAGCGATGGGGGACTTTGAGGAGCGGTTCCAAACCATCGCTAACCAGCACTCTCCATTCAGAGCCAAGCTCTTCTACTGGATCCAAATTTTTCTTGTTTTTCCCGCTTTTATCAAGAGTCTTTTCTACTGGAGTTTAGATATGCTAAAGAACTATCTCAAAATCGCCCTCAGGATCATCCAAAGACATAAGGGGTATTCATTTATAAAAATTTCCGGCCTCTCGATAGGGATGGCTTGCTGCATCCTGATTTTATTGTTCGTGCGTTATGAACTGAGTTTTGATAACTTCCACAAGAACCAGGACCGTATCCATCGTGTTCTTTCAGAACTGGATTTGGCTCAGGGGACTGAAATTGTTTCTATTACGGCACTTCCTTTAGCTCCTGCAATAAAAAATGACCTTCAGGAGGTCACATACGTTACACGAATCGCCGGTGACTACAGGAGATTGTTTAGCGTCGGCGATAAAAAATTCTTTGAAGATTTCAATTATGCAGATGCGGATTTCTTTGATATCTTCACATTCCCGCTCGTTATAGGCGATCCAAAGACTGCGCTTGTCGAGCCTTTCACAATGGTGATATCGGAAAAAATTGCCGAAAAGTATTTTGGCAAGACCGATCCTATCGGAGAAACCGTAATCTTACAGAACTCTCAAGATTACAAGATCACCGGCGTTATGAAGGACGTCCCTGGAAATTCCCACCTCCGCTTCGATATCCTGGTTTCGTTCTCCTCGCGGAATAACGAAGAAAGAGTCAAAGGAAACTATTGGGACCGCTTTTCCAATGATTATACGTATATTTTGCTCGCCAAAGGGACAGATCCCAAAGAACTTGAAAATAAGTTTCCTTCTTTTATGGCTAAGCATATTCCTGTGGAAGACGACCGGTACAACCTACACCTTCAGTCCCTTAGAGACATCCACTTCTCTAGGTTTAATTATGATATCGCCCGAAGGACTAATAAAGACTACCTCTATGGGTATTCGGCCATCGCTTTTTTCATTTTGATCATTGCCTGCATCAATTTTATGAACCTGGCTACAGCCCGCTCTTCCGGCCGCGCAAAAGAAGTGGGCATACGAAAAGTCGTGGGCGCTCGCAGGGCACAGTTGATCAAACAGTTTTTTACGGAATCGGTCATGCTGGCAATCTTATCGTTAATGGGTTCTGTATGTCTGGTGATGCTATTCCTACCGCAATTCAATCAATTTATACGGAGAGAGCTTACCCTCGATGTTTTTAGCGATATGGGTTTGCTTCTGGGATTGTTGGCAATATCCTTATTCGTCGGTTTTGTATCTGGTAGCTATCCGGCCCTCATTCTCTCGGCATTTAAACCCGCAAGAGTACTTAGAAAGGCCTTTGATAAAAAAGTAAAGGGATTCTCTTTCCGTACGGTCTCCAGCGTCCTCCAGTTTTCCATCTCTATCGTCCTCATCTTCGCGACAGCAGTGGTTTATGCCCAGATACACTACATGAAGAAAAGGGATCTCGGATTTGATGCAAAACAGATCATTTCCATCCCTCTTACCAGCCATTCCCTGAGAGAGAAAACAGAAATATTTAAAAGCGAGATCTTGCGGAATCCGTCCATATTGAGTGCCTGTGCATCATTCGGCACCCCTGCGAGCGGCACAGGTAGCGGGCGTTCCTTTATGCCCGAAGGGTATCCTGAGGGGGAGTCGATCCATATGGAAACTCTATTTATCGATTATGATTTTATCGAGACTTATGGACTGACATTGACGAGCGGAAGGAACTTCTCCAGAGAATTTTCAACGGATATCGAACATGCCTTCATACTGAATGAGACGGCTGCAAAGAAATTGGGATGGGACGATCCTGTCGGCAATCGGTTCAGTGAAGAAGATGCTGGTGTTGAAGCGAAGGTCATCGGTGTTGTCAAAGATTTTCACTATGAGTCCACCCTGTATAAGATTGCGCCAATGGTCCTTACATTAAGACCTTATCAATTCAGTCATATCTCCGCAAAGATACATCTGGAGGAAGTGTCTCGAGTGCTCACATTCCTTGAAGCCAAATGGAGAGAATTTGCCCCTGAATATCCCTTCGAATACGCCTTTGTCGATGAGGAATTCGACAGGTATTACAATTTTGAGCGGAGGCAGGGACAATTGTTCACCTACTGTTCGATCCTGGCCATTTTCATCAGTTGCATGGGTATCTTTGGGCTGGCCTCATTCACGGCAGAGAAACGGACCAAAGAGATCGGCATCCGGAAAGTCCTTGGAGCATCTGTTGGAGGAATTGTTGTTCTCCTTTCGAAAGAGTTTGTGAAGTGGGTACTTGTAGCCAACATCATCGGGTGGCCTGTGGCATATTTTGTGATGAACAAGTGGCTTCAGACTTTTGCCTATCGGGTAGACATCAGTGTCTGGATGTTCGCTTTTTCTTCATTTTTGGTTTTGATCATTGCCCTGCTTACGGTCAGCTACCAATCCATCAAGACTGCAATCGCCGATCCTATCAATTCTCTGCGTTATGAATAGCTTGGAACCGCATCCTCTTTGGTTTAAATAGGAAGAAGCATTCAAATTCGTTTGGATTAAAAGGAAGGATTTTCAAATCCGTTATTTCATGAATTCTCGATAGCGTTGTTAAGTGATCAGATTGTGTGATGGAGAAAACCGTAAGAAGGGCTCTAGGCGGGCATGGGATTTTTCGTTGTAGGGTCCGTTCCCCGAACGGACCGTTTGGGAAACGGTCCCTACACAAGCCGCACTGTTTTCCCGTTATTAGTTTTCGATATCATATAATCTGATCGCTCGAAATGACATAAACACGGATTTGGGAATGTTAACAAGTAAAAATCATGCCTGGACATGGATTTTTCCCCTGTGGTATAAATTCTGGCATGGAGGGGACAATGAATCTGATCCGGATTATCAGTTCAATTCTGATAGTTATTTTCATTCTAGTGATTGTGTTCACTAACGGTGAACAACAGGAGAAAGCTATAACAATTAAGGTGGCTGAACCACTTTGTTATGTGCGAATCTATTCAGATTCCAACGGCCAATCTCATTTTGGAGAAGAGGAAGCGACTTTTCAACTAGTGGATTATGCCCCGCCGGCTCCACCGATATCTGTATCCGAAGTTTTAGGTGCCGAGAGCGTAAATTTTATCTCAAGCCCCTGTGGCTGGTTCGGAGACTGGCATCCTGCGCCCCGCCGACAGTTTATTTTTATGCTAACTGGCAAACTCGAGGTAGAGGTATCCGATGGCGATATGCGCAAATTCTTACCTGGAGATGTTATGCTCGTGGAAGACACGACGGGGAAGGGGCACATCTCGCGTGTAGTTAGCAAAGAGCGCACCTACCTTGCTGTCGTTCCCCTAAAATAGGCTCTCTAAAAATCCTTTAAACAGCTGAATAATATAGTGAGAGAATCTGTAGTATCTGTAGATAGACAAAAGATAGCTAGATGAATAGACACGAACATGTCATCAATAAAATGGAGAGAACAAATGATCGCAATCGAAGAACAGTTTGACAAAAATCCCATCTGTCCCTTTTGTTCAGTAGAGATTAAGAAGCTTTATACGCGCGAAATTCGCTCGTTTCTAGGCCGGCGCTACATATATTACTGCTCCAATTGCTTAAAGGTCCTCGGCCTTTCCCACCGTAAGGGATTCTGGATGGGATGATTCGCCTGCCTCATTTTTTGATTTTCAAGCCCTTTGCTGTTCGGTCTTCGAATGGTGGGGCTGGAGTCCTCAAAGGTGGATTCTTTTTCAAGAGCACTAATACTTCTTTGACCACTTTTTCGATCTGGGGATCACGGCTCTGCACCAGTATATTCGGATCGTCCCACACTTCGAAGTCTGGAGCCACGCCCTCTCCTTCCCAGAACCAGTGCCCATCATTGTCGTAAAGTCGGGCGCCGGGGACAGTGATCCCTCCGCCATCGATCAACATGTGACCGGTTGCAGGTCCGACCAGGATACCCAATGTGCGCTCGCCCACTATGGGTCCTGCCTCCAGCTCCTGAAAAGCCCAAGGCAGGCCGTCTCCTCCGGAACCGGCCCAGCCGTTGATCAGCATGCCCAGCGGTCCGGGGTTGGTCTTGATGGGGTAAGTATGATCCTTTCCATGCCGCCAATGGAGGTTGTACACCACCGGCCGCTGAAGTAATTCCAGAAAGCGATCAGCAAGCTGTCCGCCGCCGTTAAAACGCTCATCGATGATGAATCCTTTCTTATCCAACTGCCCGTAAAACATCCGCACCAGCTCTAATTGTCCACGACCGGCTGTATTGGACATATACACATACCCAAGTTGGCCGTCCGAAAGTTCATCGACCATTATTCGGTTGTTCTCTATCCATTCCAGATATCTCAGGTTGATCTCTTCTCCTTGCGTCAAGCATTTGATGACATGGCGTTTACTATCCTCTAAATTGCCTGACCGGCTGATGGTCAAGGAAACCGTTTTTCCCGAAAGTCCATCGAAGGCTGCATAAGGATCTTTGTCAGGATCCAGTGTCATCCCATTTACTGCCAAGATATAATCCCCGGCTTCCACGTCAACGCCGGGTTGATCGAACGGAGATCTTACTTCCGTATCCCATACAGCCGGAGTAACAATACGTTTGATACGGTACAAATTGGTGTTCATTTCCCAGTCGATGCCCAAAAAGCCGGTACTAATACGGGGGGCACTTTCGACATCGCCACCGAATGTGTAGGTGTGCCCGGCACTTAGTTCTGCAGCTAAATTTGACTGGATAAAACTGACATCCCATCGGGTTCTTGCATCATCCAGCAGAGCGCCATAGCGGTCCCGCATATCTTCCCAATCAACCTGCTGCATCTTAGGATCGTAGAAAAAATCACGATGCCTGCGCCACGTATCCATGAATATTTGGCGCCATTCTTGACGTGGCACTAAGTCCATCATCAGGCCAGTGGAAGGGATTGGCTTTTCGATCTTTTGATCGGGCGCTGGTTTGATGATTCCATATTTACCTTTGCTGGAAATCAATAAGGATTTGCCGTCTGCTGTTGCCTTAAGACGGTCAACATCAGAAATAATGGTCTTTTCCTCTCTCTTCTCCAGATCGTAATAGATCAATGAAGAAGATCTTTCACCCGATCCTGTATTTGGAAACCTGAGATATACCAATTTACCTTCGACAGGTATCAGTCCTCCAATATTTCCCGCTTTTGGCGGGAGAATAACGATCCGGGCCTCAAGATTATCAAAATCTACCTCAACAGAAACGGCGGCAGAATCTTTTAGTGGTTTCTTGTCCTTTGTTTCCCCCTCTCCCTCCTTTTTTTCTTCCTTTTCTCCTTTTTTTTCTTGTTGTATTTCATCGTTTTTAGGATGAAGGAGCGAAGGCACTTTTTTGGTCAGGCTCAAGGAAGCGATCTGAGTGGAATTGGGATAGATCCATGTACCGTCACCCATGTCAGAGTATGTTGCTGTCAGGCTGCGATTGGTGAGGTAAAAGAGGTATTTACCGTCTGTGCTGAATACCGGATTTGAATCTTCATAAAAGCCGCTGGTTATTTGGTGAGATTGGCGTTTTTTTAAGTCATAAAGAAAGATGGCATTGTTTGCATTATCTAAGCCTTGAGTAAATGCAATCCATTTGGAGTCATGAGACCAGGCGATAGAGTAGCCAAAGCGGCCTCCATGACCAGTATTCCAATTTGTATTGCCGGCAACCGTCAATACACCACTTTGTACATCTAAAACAGAGATATCATTGGTTTCATCGATGAATGCGAGTTTTTTGCTATCGGGCGACCAAAATAAGGCATATCCAAAACCTTTGTTACGGTTTGTTAATTTTTTCGGTTTTGAATTTCCAGCATTATCCTGCAAATAGATCTCGTATTCTCCAGAGCGGTCGCTCCAATATGCGATGTGTTTGCCATCTGGTGACCAGGCTGGATTTTGGTCAAAAGCTCCACTACTTTGGGTAATATTGATGACATATCCTTCAGAAGCAGGCACATTGAATAATTCGCCCCGGGCTTCAAAGACAACACGCTTGCCTTCGGGAGCAGCTGTCATATTGTTGATCCGCTTGCTGGCATCTGTGGATCTGGGCATTTCTGCCGACAGATCGCTGATAATGTTCACCATTACCGGCTTATACTGTTGGCTGCTCAGATCCATCAAATACATTTGACCACCCGCCTCGAAGACGATATCCTGACTTCCGGCCGACATAAAGGAAATGTCAAAATCATCGAACTCTGTAATTTGAGACGACGTTTTGGTTTTTGTATCATAGGACCAAATATTAAGGCGCATATTCTCAGCCTGATCCGATAGGAAGTAGACGTTGTCGCTCACCCAAGCCGGTTTTCCATCATTGGCGTGGTTGTTGGTAACGTTTTCTGCCGTATTATTGCGCAGATCATAGATAATGATATCCGAGGACAAGCCTCCTCGATAACGTTTGAAGGGATAGTTCTCGGTGATTTTTGTTATATAGGCCAGATGATTCCCATCGGGCGAGTAGCTCGCGAGCTCTCCGTAAGGTACCTTTAGTTTTTTTGGAAATCCACCTTTTTTATTCAATGAATAAAACTGATTGAGACGCCTAATACCACTTTCACGAGCAGAGGCAAACAGAATGTGCTCCCCATCAGGATGCCAATCGACCATTCTGTCAGCATGTGACTGGTAGGTAATCCGGGTGGGCACTCCTCCCAGCGTGGGCATGACAAATACATCCTCGTTTCCGTTATAGCTGGCCGTGTAAGCAATAGATTTGCCGTCCGGTGAAAAACGAGGCCACGATTCCTCACCTGGAGAGTGAGTGACCTGAATAGCTGTCCCTCCGGTTTTAGGCATGATCCAGATATCGCCTCCGTAAACAAAGGTGATTTGAGTGTCCGAGACATCCATATAGCGCATCAGCTTAGCGCTGATCTGACTATACGCAGGATTAAATAAAAATGAAGCGATACATACTAAAAAAAGCATTCTTTTCATGTTGCCTCCTATAGGATTCAGATAGAAAATTCTTCGAAAGACATATCATCTTATTTTATTTTCAATATGTCCATAATATAGTTGTCGAGGATAAAATATTTTCTTTTCTTACCTATCGCGGATTTTTTGTTATTAATATGGGAAATATGGAATCAATTCCCCGAAACACTAGTTCACCGAAACAAACTGGGGAGTGCTTTCTCTGTTGTCGCCAGTGACGGCCGAGATCGCATAAATATAGGCTGAGTCTTCATTAACTTTTCTGTGCCAGTATTCGAATGTGTTGGCATCCACCTCCGCTAACAAAGAGCGGTATTCATCGATTAAACTGTATATCTTGTACTTTGTGATGTTTTCACCGGAATTCCGAGGATTGGGCAGCCACTTTATAACATTGATGGATTCTCTGGTGACCAGACCGCGATTTTCCACTTTTTGTACGCTGACTTCTGACGGATAATAGGGTGCTTGTCCGAGGTGACCTCTGATGGGTGTTAGGATAAAATTTGCGATTAAATTTAGCACAGAATTAATCTGAGTCCCTGATGTTTCCGGGCTGACCTCCCAATGTGCGGTGGTTACGATGATCATGTCTAATTCAGGAACATTGACGATGATTTGGCCTCCGTGCCCGAGTGCAAAATACACATCATAGCCTCCGGCTTGCGCAAGCCACCACTGGTACCCGTACCCAAAATCCTCAAAGTGTTTTTTAAACCAGGACGCATCTGTCGAGTATTTTTGTGTCGATTCTTCGATCCATTGTGCTGGGATGATCTGTCGTCCATCCACGAATCCATTGTTCAAATAGAGATAGCCGAATCTGGCCATGTCCCGGGGTGAAAACCACAAATAACCAAAACCGAAATAGTATCCAAGTGAATCTTGATCCCATCTTTTTACAGTGATGTCTAACGGATCAAAAAGATACTGTTTTGCGAATTCGTATGTGCTCATGCCTGTGGCTTTTGTGAGTATTCCAGAAAGAATATGAGAGGAATGGGAGGAGTAGGCAAATGTCTGATCGAGGTCAGCCGCCAGTGGGACTCCAATAGCAAATTCCATCATGTCGGCGCTCTGGAACCATGGGTCGACGTAGTCGCCACTCTCCTCGAAAGCGTAGCCGGCTCTCATCTGCAACAAATGCCGTATAGTTATATCGTACTTTCTGGGATCGAGATCGGCCTTAATATACTCAGGGAAAAAATCCATCATCTTCTGATCGAGGCTGGTCAGATAGTTTTCTCTGAGAGCGATTCCCACCAGCGCAGATATATAGCTTTTACCCGTTGAGCATGTATGATCGGCATAATATTTATCCGCTCCGTTAAAGTAGCGTTCGCCGATGAGCTTGCCGTTTTTAACTACGAGTAAGCTGTACATAAATCCCGATCTTTCGGCAAAATCGAACGCGTTCGTGAGAATTCGAGAATTGATCCCTTGATCCTCTGGAGAGGATATGGGCCAGTCATATGGATCGGTGTCATAATCTGTGAATCTACAGATGGTCTCCTTAGAAAGTGTAACCTTTTCTTCTCGAATTGTTTTCAGATTTTCTTCTCTTGAGGTGAGCCCGAAACTAAAAACGAAGGTGAAAAATAAAATGATTACTAAAATCTTCTTTATATCGAGGGAATTTTTGCTGTTTTTTTGATCTCTCATTTTTCTTCCTCTGTTTCAATTTCATCTTATCTATCCCTTATCATTATTCTAAATAGCAAAAAACATGCCATATCAGTCCTATGGGTGATGTTTTGTCAGAGGAGTCTCTGAGGGAGGATTGCGGTGTAAAACTATTTTACTTATGTAAATGCTTTTAAGGGGGAAAAGAGATAGATTTAAGTCATATGATAATTGGAATAGTGATAATTTATGTTTTCATGATTTTTCTCACTTTTATCCCTTATTCTCCATTTTGTGACGTAAATAATATACCAATATTACCTCCTGGAATTTTCGAATGCGTATTTAAAAAAATTTGTCCATTCCCGAACAACTTGTGTACGCGTTTGAACAGAAACAAATATTCCCTATATAAACTTTGCACAATAATGTGATTATGTTAAGTGATTTTCGCGTTTAACTTAGGGAATATCGGATTTATTCATATTTGATCGCATCTACAGGATTTAAGAGTGCAGCTTTGATGGACTGATAGCTGACTGTGGCCAGGGCGATCCCCGCAGCTAAGATCCCTGTATAGAGGAATACCCATATGCCGATTCCGGACTTGTAGGCAAAATTCTGCAGCCACTTGTTCATACCAAAGAAGGCGAGAGGCCAGGCGATGACGTTAGCCAGAACGATGAGTTTGAGGAAATCCTTCGATAGGAGTACAACCACTCCAGGCACCGATGCCCCGAGCACTTTGCGGATCCCTATCTCCTTGGTCCTCTGTTCTGCAGCAAAGGAGGCCATCCCGAACAATCCCAGGCAGGCTATAAAGATTGCAAACACAGAAAAAGAGGAAAAAATATCGCTCAGGCGTTCCTCGGCTCCATAGAGTCTATCGATCATAACATCCAAGTAGAAAAATTCGAACGGGCGTATGGGATCCACTTCTTTCCACTTCGCCCTTAAAAGAATCAGCGTCTTATCTGTATTCTCGGGATGGATCCTTATGGCAAGTGTATCGAAATTGCCGGGATCATTGCCGATTAATTGAGGCGCAATGACGCTGTGCAAAGAGGTCCGGTGGAAGTCTCTGACAATTCCCACGACCGTATAGGTTTGCCATTTTCCTACTTCATCGGTAGGTACGCGGATCGTTTTCCCGATCGGATCCTCCCAGTTGTATCTTTTAGCTGCCGTCTCGTTGATGATGACGGCCGTGCTGCTGTCTGTCCCATACTCCGGGGAAAAATTCCTTCCCTTGACGATCTCCATTCCCAGGGTGGGGAAAAACTCGTGGCCGACACTGAAGCTCTCCATGAGCTGCGCCTGCTTTTCCGTATACCCCTCAGGGATAAAAGGTTGCACGGATGGCTCTTGTCCGGGAACCAAAGATGAAGATGAGACGCTGAGCACACCCGATATTTTTTGAATTTCGGCTTTGATAGAGTCGAGGGATTGTTGCATATTCCTGTCCCTGATCTCGACAACAATAACGTTCTCTTTTTCATATCCGAGGTTTGTATTTTTCATGAAATTGAGCTGTTTGAGAATGATCCCCGTTCCGATGATGAGGCTGATGGAGATGATGAACTGAGCGACCACAAGGAGACTTCGCAGCCGGGAGTGAGCAGACCCAGCCTTCAAGTTCCCCTTCAGGACTTGTGCCGGGCGGAATGACGATAGGAAAAGGGCAGGGTAACTCCCAGCCACCAATCCTACCAGAATCACAAGTCCGATAAAGCTGGGGACGAGCCATGGCATCTCTGCGAAGTTTAGGCTCATCTCACGGCCGGATAGGGATTCGACAAATGGTAGGGAAAACCGTACAAACAGTATTGCGATCATCAGGGAAAAAATACTGTAGATCAGGCTCTCTCCCAAAAATTGCCAGATCAATTCTTTCCTTGCCGCTCCGACGACCTTCCTCATCCCAACTTCCTTAGCACGTGTGGAGGAGCGCGCCGTAGCCAGATTCATAAAATTGATGCAGGCTATACACAAGATGAACAATCCGATGGCAAAGAATATATAGATATAGGTGATGCTGCTGTTTGGCCTGATCTCATTTTCCATATTCGAATGAAGATGGATGCTTGTCAGAGGTTGGAGGAAAAACTCTATTTCCCCGCCCAGGGCTTTTAACATATCCCCCATGTATTTCTCGACGAGGGCTGGGAATTTTTGTTCGAGTTCTCTGTAGTCAAAACCTTCAGAAAGAAGCAGGTATGTGTAATCCCTGAAGTTGAACCATTCTTCCATCGCTTCTCTGTCGAGATCGTAAAGCGTTTCATAGGCACAGAGCATATCGAAGGTGAAATGGGAATTGTGTGGGACATTCTCTATGACGCCTGTGACCGTGAAGTCGTATTGATTGTTGAATTTTAAGATCTTGCCCATAGGATCTTCGTTGCCAAAATATCGTCGGGCAGTCTCTTCAGTGAGAACGATCGAATAGGCAGGTTTAAGAGCTGTGTTAGGATCGCCTTTTATCATTGGAAAGGTGAACACTTGAAAGACAGAACTGTCCGCATACAAGATACCGTTCTCAAAGAATATTTTGTCTTCATGCTGCACGGCTCTTTTGGAGACGGTGCGAATCCTGACGGCATTGAGCACTTCAGGATAATCCTGGATGAGAGTGGGCGCAGTGGGGACATTACTGATCGGCGTTACGACAGTGGTTCCGCCCATGTTTGCATCCAGTCCCAGCCGGAATATCCGGTCTGCATTCACATGGTAGCGGTCGTAGCTGAGCTCTGTTGTGATATACATCAAGATCAGAATACAGCAGGCCATCCCGATGGCAAGACCGGTAATGTTTATAAAGGCATAACCTTTATGTCTCTTAATATTCCTGAGAGCGCTTTTCAGATAGTTTTTGATCATGATGTCCTCCGGAAGATCGTGTCCCTCACAAAGAAATACGAAAATTGAAAGCCAAGAGTTCCCTAATGGCACCTAATTCTAATTGGGGTCGGCTAATTGGCACCTAATTGGACGGCTAATTGGGGACGGGCCACGCTATCTAGTTGAAAATAAAAGAATTAAGATAGTATTTTTGTCAAAAAATGGTCTTAAAATCACCTTTTTTGCACTAAAAACATAAACCTAAGCATAAGCCGGTCCTCAAATAGACCAAAAAAAGGTGACAGTCCCCTTTTCTCTTCACCCCTGGAAAAAGGGGACTGTCACCTTTGTTGTCCCCATTTCCTAATCTTTTATATTGGATTCCGGTGATATATACTAGGAGATGACACATTTCTCCTGAATACAAACGATGGAGGAGGCCTTAAAAATAATGTTTAAGAATGAATTCACGATCCTAAATACACCAAGAGTCGTAGTAATGTTTTTCTTGATAATAATTATCACGGCTATCTCTGTATCTGCAGATCCTCCCAATACTCTCTGGTCTATCTCTACCTTTGACGATGACAATTATTTTTATCAGCCCTCAGACATCGAGATCGATTTAATGCGCTCCATGATCTATGTTGTCGATACGGGAAGTCACTGTGTCTTCGTCTTCGATTATCAGGGAAAATTCCTCAATAGTTTTGGAAACGAAGGGCAGGGGCCTGGAGAGTTTTCTAGGCCCACGGGTTTACACATTATGAAGAATTCCAGTGTGGCTGTCGCCGATAAAGGAAACAACCGGATCCAGATCTTCGACAAATCCTGGAATTTTGTCAGCACTATCAACACAAAGAGCATAGATGTCGCGGACCTCATATTCATCCATGACAAGATCTACACGATCTGGTCTTACGGTAGGAGTGGATTCAGTTTGAATATGACCTTAAAAGAGGACGCCCAGCCGCTGGTTAATGTTTTGAACAAAAAAGGGGATATTATTCATTCCATCTCTGTTTCTGATTTCGCGGAGACACAGCCCTTTCTTCGGGCGATTAAACACAGAGTATGCCTCACTCGCTCCCAAGACAATAAACTTTATCTCTCTTACTTCATTTCAAGCCTGATCCAGGTTTTTGATCTGGAAGGGAAAAAACTGGATGAATTCGAGAGGGACTTGCCATTCAAGCCCGTCGAACCCAAAATCGTGCGCGAAGAAAGCACTGGGGGAATTATCCGAATGCAGGCCACCCTGGATATGATCACGCAAGATGCGAAGATCGGTCCGGATGGCAATCTGTTCCTATTGACGAACATGGAGAGCACTTCGAAACGGAACGAAAAAGAAGAAAAAGATAAAGAGCTGCCTCCTCCTGCCATGAGGATCGAAGTGATCGATCCGGATACGCATAAAGTCATCCGCTATATCAATTGTGATGGTGGTGCACGATCCTTCGCCGTAATGGAAAATAACCGTCTAGTCTATCTTTACGAAGACAGCGAAGGCGAGCTCCACCTAAAATGCATCCAATATAAATAATGTGTTCACCCACGTACACTGGTTGTACACACATGAACGCTTTCTAAACTAATTCCAGTTGAACTCTGCTCTGCTTCCCCTTTAATTCTGAGTGGCACGTTTCTTGCCAATATTATCGATAATATACTCAATTCTGAAGAGAGTATGTGGTTTCATTGGATTTGAATTTCGAAAGGAGGTCAACCAATGTCTAAGAGCACATCTTTCACTGGGATCAGCCGAAGGCAGTTCATTTCCAGGGTCATGCCCGCATGTTCTGTGGCCTGTCTTGGCGCCGGTAATCTTCTGGCATGGACTTCTCCCGAAGCGAAAGCTGTTTTCCAGGAGGAGAAGCACAAATTTGATAAAGAATATGGCAGAAAGCTAACCAACAAACAGTTCTTCGCTGCCCGGTACGGGGAATTCATTCAGTTTGCCAAAGCCCTGGAAAAAGAGATGAGCAAAGAAAAGTTTATCGAGTTTCTCAAGAAAACCACCCATGAACGTATGGTAAAAGTGGGCCAGAATCACGCTAAAAACTCACCCGACAACAGCTTCAAAACCTATGTCAGTACTTTTCGCCCCCCAAGGTACAAAGATGTCCTCACTCATGAAGTCGTCGAGGATACAGATACAGCATTCGAATTGAAGGTGACAGAATGTATCTGGGCCAAGACTTTCCTTGATGCTAAAGCCGGAGATATAGGTTTTGCTCACGTCTGCTATGGTGACTACACTTGGGCCGAAAGCTTTAATCCAAAGATCAAGATGGTCCGCGACAAAACCTTGATGCAAGGACACGAGATCTGCAATCACCGTTATATCTGGACGGGATAATATCATTGGCGTCAGACCTTGATAAATTTATCAATCTCTGACGCCGTTTGTTTCTACAGAAAGAGAGCCTTACAAACGTCACTCTTATAGGTTAAAATAATTAAGAGATGGCGCAGCACCAAAAAGGAATCAACAAGGCTGGCTTTAAATGTATTTGTATTCCCATACTCCCTCTGTTACTCCTAATTTTAGTGAGTTGTGCTCCATCCCTAAAAGTCGATCAGGAACCCCCTCTTCAAGAGACAAAATTCTTCGATAATTTCATATTGGATGTTGTTTGGACAGCTGTTCTTTTGGCGATCGATGACCTTGAATTTGCCATACAGAAGGATATCAAAGAAAGCGGCTTCATCTACGCCCAGGCAAAAACCAATCCCGATGCCCGCTATCTTCCTCCGCACTTGAATGTCTACATTCGCGAAGAGAACGGGAGAATCAGAGTGAATTGTCATGCGGTTATCCCAGGACGGGAGACCGACCTTGAGGCGAGCAGCGCTATCGTCAAACAGTTCTTCACAGCCCTGGCTGTCCGCCTGATGCAATAACACGCACATCAAGGGATGATTTGTCTACGAATTTAGCCTTTAAGGTCTATGAGTTTGTCATTGAGGATCCGGATGTGTTTCATCTCTTCCTTGATGATCTCATCCAGCTTCTCTTTTCCAAGATGTCCGGGGACAAGATCCTTCATGCCCAAATAAAAGGCTATCGAGTCCTTTTCAGCATCAATAGCAGCTTTAAACACTTCTTCAAGGGATGACGTGTCAATATCCTTCTTAAAAAAGATCTTGGAATCAGCAAGAGACCTCAAATAAAGGGCCGCCTCATTGTTGGGATCAAAAGTGGGGGATTCAGTTTCCTTTCCCGAAAGCTCTTCCCGCATGTTGGAAAACGTCCTCAGGTGATTATCTTCCATTTTGGCGATCATGAGCAAAAAATCTGTCGTCTCTGAATCGCTCACGTTTTCTGCAGCGTTTCTGTAAAATTTTGCTCCATTCCGTTCGATCTGCTCGGCCATATCAAATATTTCATCTGCGCTGTAAGCATGACTCATGGGTAATCCCTCCTCAAATTTATATAAAAATCTCTTACATTTTTTTTTATTACTTTGATGTTCGTTCTGAACTGGCATTTATACCATAACAAGGGGATACATCTCAAGATGTGACATTTAAAAGGAGGAATGCCGGCTGTAGTCAGCAAAAAGGGGGGTTGAGGATGGGAACCAAAAAAGGAGGGAGGACTCTTCCCAGCCGGCAAAAAAGAGCAACCCTTATATTGAAAAGCCATTCGCTGATGGTGCGTTTGTTTTGTCTCATGGCCTTAATAATTACGCTCATTTCATTCACACGAATCATTATGCATAATCCGTGCCAACCGTATTAGATTCAAGAATTTATTGATAATAAACAAATTAGAAACAGTGCACCACCAAATTGAATTCAAGAGTGTAAAATTTCTTTATAACAATGGGCTTTTTTTAAGGACAATCTTCAGATAAATGTGCATGAGAGTGTGCATAACAGTTGACACCTGGTGGCATATAATTTGATTTTTTTGTCTAGGTAGGTTTATATAAGACAGGAGCATTCGATAGAGGAATACCTTTTGGGGGAGAGGAAACAATGAGAAAAGGGATCAGATTAAAAGGCAAATTCCTTATTTTAATCTTATTGAACCTTGGGATCCTTAGCTCCCATAGAGCTTATGCACAAGTCAATAAATATTTTAACATGGCGGATAGGCTCATTCTTGCGCATGACTATCGAAAAGCCATCGATCAATATTTTAAAGGTATAGCCACCTATCCGGGTAGGACAAGAAATTCAGGGCGGCAACGGACGCATGTCTGGGATGATATTGGGTATGCCTACCTGCAGTTGGGCGACTTTAAAAAAGCAGTGGATAACTTGAATAATGCTCTCTCTTTCCATCCGTTTAATTACAACGCGCATTTCTATCTGGCAGTGGCTCATCAGTTGAACAAGGATTATGATTTGGCTCAGATAGAGCTGACAATGATAGAGAACGATATTTTTTTTAATGAAAAATGGATCGACAGTGCAGACATTTTCCGAAAAAGGAATGGACGAGTTTTAGACAGGGACGAACTGATTAGAGTTAAAAATGAGAGAGGTGTTTTCCTTGAAAGGATAGATATAGGCGAAGTTATCGTCCATCTGGATGCGTTCGATGAGAAGAATGAAGGCGTGTTTTATTATGTTCAGGGAATGTGCTTCCGAGAGAAAGGCGAGTTGTTAAAGGCAGAAGAGAAATTTCACAGGGCGATGGAAGCTCACTATGGTGAGGTCGAAACAAGGCTGAGATTGGCGGAGCTGTTTATAGAGCAGGGCCGATTCGAAGAGGCAGAAGTCCAGTTGAATCAAGTAAGGAAAATTGAAGAAGATAACGAAGATGCAGTTGGGTTAATGAAATTCGTGCATGATAGGAGAATACTCATAGCAAAAGCGCCCTCAAGCCGAAAGATAGATGTACATCACAGGTTGAAGGACCACGATAATACCTTGCTCGCCGAATGGCATTATAAGTTTTTTGAAGTTCTCAAAGAAGGACGGATCAAAGATTCGATTTCTGTTCTTGAGGAAGCCTTAAAAGTCGATGAGAGATCATTTGTCATCAATCACAATCTTGCCTTGACCTGTTATGATGTCGCCAAGCTATCGGATCCCCACACTGAATATTTGGCAAAGGCTGAATATTACTGTGCACGTGCAATATGGATGAATGATTTTAAATATGTGTCCAAAAAACATGAAGCAGGCACTCATGACTTGATGGGGAATATTCACTTTTATCAGAGCAGATATAGTGACGCTAAGGAAGAATTTTTAAAATCGCTGGAGATAGATCCCAATGATCCTATTGTGTTATGCAACCTAGGTATGGCCTATTTTAATCTCAATGATTGGGTTCGTGCCGCACAGGAATGGAAGAAGGCTATTGAGAGTGAAAAGTCATACATGAGGCCTAAAGAAAAAGGGGAAAAAGGCTCGGATGATGAATTGCAGTATGTTGTCACTGTTCTGAGAAAGCCTATTTCCCATCGTGCACACATGTTTCTCGGGATGTTATACCTGAAACAAGATTTGATCGATAAGTCCTTAGGACACTATGAGAAAGCTGCTGCGATCGAGCCTGAGAATCCTGAATCCTATCTCGATCTAGGGAAGATCTATCAGATGAAAGGGGACGAAGAAAAGGCATTGGAGTTTTATGAGAAGTACCTATACTTGGGGGGTAAAGATGTCGAAGAGACACAAAAACTCATAGATTCCTTAAAAAAACAATAACAAGAAGTAAATAAACAAACAGGACGATTTGTCGGTTGTTCGATCCTGAAGCCAGAGATAAGCGCGATTTCTAAATTGAAAAGATTATTTCTTTATTGCTTTTGAAGTTCTGTATTCGATAGCCTTTCTCGTTTCGAAATAAATGCGCGATGCAAATCTGTTGATGTCTTCTTTCTTGAATTTGGATTTATTGAATGACTTGGCCGTGGACATAATATCTTTCATTAAAAGATTCGGCTTATATTCCGGATGCAACTCATCGATCGTCGCCAAAACTGAAATGCAGATCTCGAGCCTGATGATTTCTGAAAAACTGAGTCCCGTTTGCTTAACCCCCCATTTGAGATAATCTTCCAGCCAATCTGGCAAAAGCACTTGATACCTTTTAAGCATTGTTATCTCCTAACCTGAATTATTCATAAAAAATGTCGATAC
>CAZXJE010000022.1:11478-20502 GCA_964640835.1 uncultured Eubacteriales bacterium | reverse complement strand
CGCCCTTCCTGCCGCCTCTCGGCGGAGCGAGACAGAAGTTGGCCTGACCGAAAGTAAAAGTTAGGCCAATTTCACGATGGTGGGAAACAAATTTGATTAAGGCAAAACTTTCCTCCTCGCTCCCGGCCCAAAGCCCTCCATCAGCAGTGAAGAACTTGAACAGGTGAGGGAACTGGATGCCGATGTTGACTCCGCCCGGTCCGTCCTCGTTGATCTTGCCGTCGCCATCGTTATCCAGGCCTTCGGGATAAAGTTTGTACATGCCCTTTTCGCCCTTGGACCAGTCGGCCTTTTTCATCAGCTGGGGCTTGCCTGGGATAGGGGTCCACTCGCCTTCGGGGTCCTTGACACGCATCTGAGTAATAAATCCGTTTCCATCTAGATCTTCAGGGCAGTCTTCATCTATGGCGTCATCCTTGTCGTCATTAAAGGAACTGGCGTTACGTGGGTCTTCGATAAGTGGTTTCGTAAAATATCGGGCCGCAGCGTCGGGATTCCCGCAGGGAAGTATGTACCAGGTGAGGTTTTTCCTTGTTGCGGCCTTCTCAACAAGCTGTTTCACCAGGAAAAGGGCAGCTTCGCTGGCTACAGGAACTGTTCCTTCCATGTTGGCCGCCACAAAAACAGCGGGCATGGTTTTTTCTTTTTTCCCCACCTCGGGCCCGATCTCGAGCAAGTACACGTTTGTTCCTCCGGCACTTTTCGCAAGGTCATGGATTTTGGCAATTCCTGGGTTAGATCTTACAATTTCTTGAATCGTTGCGTTCAATTCTTCAGGAGTGTGGTACTTTTCGAATGCGACCTCGGCATGCAAGATCCAAGAAAGAATCATGAGTCCAAACACCAGGACAAACCATCGAATGTTTTTCATGTTCACCTCGATTTCCGTTAAATATCCAGAAAAAAATCTTACGGCACAGCCGATCGCCTGGAAAATGATAATCTATTTTCCCAAATCCTGATGATTTCGGCAAGAAAATGATTTCGATTCCACGTTTTTTAAAAGTAAAAACCCATTGATTGACTCTGCTCTGCAAAATTGATAATATTTTCTTCTCTTAAATATCAGGGAATATATTGCCGGTAAAGTGTCCGCAGTGTCATTCGAATAATCCTGCCGACAGCATGTATTGCCGTGAATGTGCAGCACCACTCAAGCCTTCGAAAGAGGTCTCTATCAAAAAGACTCTAAAAACACGCACCGAAGGATTAAAGAAAGGCACAATAATTGCAGAGAAATATTAGGTCATGGCAAAACTCGGCGAAGGCGGGATGGGTGTCGTCTATAAGGCCGAGGATCCAAAGCTAAATAACATTGTTGCTCTTAAATTCTTATCGCAAGAGCTAACACGTGATAAAGAAGCCAAAAGACGGTTTATTCAAGAAGCTCATGAAAAAAGTAAAACACGAATGGGAGAATTTTGAGGTGTAAAGCCATCAGAGCAGAGTGGTCAGTTAAAGTCAGATCAGAGAAACTTTGCGAGCTCAGAAACGTATTAGAAAACAGATTTAAAGTTGTAAATAAAAGGAGAAAGAAAAAACATGAAAAAAGCAAACGTGATTTTCTTTGGATTGTTGTTTTTGGCGCTAATTGCCACAACCAGCTTGAATGCCGATTCGAGAGCCGACGTAGAGAAGGTGATCCAATCATCCTATTTTAATGGAGCGTTTAACGATTTGGATACGGTGAGTATGCGCAATGGATTTCACCCTGATTTTGCTATTTTCTCGGCAAATGGGAACAATATCAGCCGTTATCCCATTGATGCATGGATAAAAAGTACTGAAAAACGAAAGCAGGACCCCAATTTTGATAAAACACAGGCAAAAATGGATTGTAAGATCGCCAGCCTCGACATCACTGAAGGATGTGCCGCAGCCAAGATAGAAATCTCTAAAAATGGGAAGATGGTTTACACCGATTATCTATCTTTGTTGATATTCGAGGATGGATGGAAGATCGTCGCTAAGGTCTATCACGCCCATCCAAAATAGAGTCGCTCGATACAGAAGCGTGAATTGATTTTTTTGTCCCGGTGATAAAAGCTAGGGGATGAAAAGATTAATAAGGACAAAATCCCGTTATAACAAAGTCAATGGCGCTATTCTCAGACGCCTGATCGACATTTCGGGCCCCAAGGCAGTGTTAAATGATGATGAGGCTCGGGAGAAGTATTCTACTAAAGAGGAAATTTTTTAGATCGTTGTGCGGGTGCCCACGTAGACGTTTCCCGTAGTTCCGTGGATGGAGATGATGTCAAACTTACGAATCAGGTGACGGATATCTCCGTTTTTCTCGGTGATCACAGCTTCGTGCTTGCGTGCGTTGACGTGCAAACCGGCGGCACTCATCACCCCACTGTAGTCGCTGTCCTCGATTCCATTGATCGCGATGGCGGCATGTGATGTCGAGCCGCCTTTCGCCGCAAGCAGTGCATCGGCGGACAGTATCAACGGGATTTGCTCCGGTGCTGGACTTTCCAGGAGTAAGATCACGCCATCCACATCATCCCGTTTGGAAAGATCTTCCTTAGATATCTCCGCGAGGTCTTTTTTATCAAAAGCGACAACACCGCGAAAAGCACTGCCGCGGATCCCGATACCGCATGCTGCCTCTTCACCCGGATCTTCAAAGGCTCGCTCTTCCTGGTTTTTACCGACCTCCGCCGCCCGAGTCTGAAGAATACTCAGAACACCGTTTTCTACGGTGAACTCGACTTCCTGATCTGTCCCCATGAACCGCCTCAGCCGGGCAATATTGTGGCGCAAGCGGCGATTGAGCATCGGCATATATGTTACGAGATCGTCGATGGGTCTAAACGATATCGATTTTGTCAACCCACCCACAAGGTCTTCACCCGCAGCAGAAAACTTAAAGTCTCCTGTTTGCGCACGCAGACCCAACTTGGTCACGCGTGTCCTGGGTATCACTCCGGTCAGTGAGGCCCGTGTTTCATCAATGCCGACACGGATTTCTTCATTTTTCCGGTTTCCCAGCGCCATCTCTTGGACGATTGCAACCGTCTGCCAGGAGTTGCAAATCCCTTTGATCTCACGATATCGTCGAGCAGCCTCACTGTTCCAAGAGCGGAACACAGCGTGTATAGCCGTGTATAACTGTTTGATCGGGTCTCTGAGTATTTCCTCCAGAGCATCACCATGTCCCTTCTCGCGCAGGATATCTTTTGTCCACTCGGCGATCTCTTTCATCCCTTCCCAGGGAAGATCGTATTTGTATTTCACCTTGTAGCGGCGCTTGATTTCTTCCACCACATTGTATGATTCAATATCGACACCCCATACATCCTGTCCGTAGATCGCAAGAAACCGCCTGTAGGCATCGTATGCACACCATGGGTCCTCGACAGCTAGACCACTGGCGATCTCATCGTTCATGCCTACAAACAGCACTGTCGACAATATTCCGGGCATAGAGAAGACCGAACCGCCGCGCACAGCGAGCAAAAGGGGATGTTTAGGACTACCGAATATTTTTGTGACACCGTCCCGTTTGGCGATGTCTGCTTCGAGAATCTTCAAATGCTCGACGACTATTTTCTCTATGTCCTTATCTGTAGACCCTTGCAAACCGCTTTGTGGCAGTGTTGTGGGCAAGATAAAACCATCCCGGGTCGGCAGGTTCATATAGCTGATATAGATGAGGCCGGAACCCTTGCTGCCGAAGAGGTTGCGGAGGTTGCATGCGGGATTTTCGCTTTCAACTCTCTGTTTAATATTGTCACTGTGAGACAAGTGGATAATGTCGATTGGCTCGTAAGGCGGAGATGAGCCGGCACCCGTGCCAACAGTGCTGCTTTCGTCTTCATCCTTAGTTTCGATGAAAGAGTGAGCAATGTCCGTAAAATAAGCGATACTGTTGAGATCGTGCATGTATCGCTTCATGTTTGCCAGTGCTGCCTGGAGCTCTTCCTCATTGAAACCGATCTTTTCGCGCTTCCGCTCGAATGGAGTGATCACTCGCTGGACGAGATGGTGGTAGTTCCGATGGATCTGCTCGAGGATGTTCCTGACTTCCGCATATGTTCTGTTCTCATCCCTGAGCATTGCTGCAAGGTCATGAAGCTGTCGTGAGTGAAGACCATCATGAGTTAAGCTCAACACACAGGCATGTATGATCTCCAAACACTGTGCAAAATCGACACCTTTTTCCTCATATTCACTGGCGATTTGGCGCAGAGTGAGGTAGCTCATCTCTTCAAGAAGGCAGTCGAGCTGGAGCAGCATCAGACGCTGTTCGGGAAAAGCTCTCCTGACCAGAGAATCCCGCAGGTTCTTACGCAGCTGAGAGATCCTTGTGAAGGTTGTATAGAACTCGTTGTGGTCATACGCAGCAAAGACATCATCGAGCTCGCTGAAGATACCTGTCTGGTAGGCCATTCGAGCATCTTTGATAAACTGATCGACACACCTCTGCAGCTCCTCTTCAACTCGCTCCGCATCGAAGGATGGATCGTCCGGCTTGAGGCCGAGGAGATAATCCAGCCCCTGTACGCTGTCTTTAGCGCTCGGCATGTGGTTTGTGAAATCCATGATGCGGCTCTTGATGATACGGAGGTGATGATAGTAGACCCATCTGTTCCTGTCCTTCATCCCATCCACAACAGCGTTCATCTCGGTGATAAGGCTTTTACCGAATTCACAACGGATGAGAGTCGAATCGTATTCGGTCTGCCACTCCCGGATCCTGCCGATAGTCTCGGAGCTGCCCAACAGCTGCTCGAGGTTCTGGATGATGCTCTCCACGGACTGCTTGGGGCGATCGAGTTTCCGGGCTTTTTCGTCAGCCGGTGACAGCTCGGGAGCCCCCACTTCTTCTAATGCCTCCTTCTCACCCGTTTTTAGATAGGTCAGGTATGCGGACGCAATTTTCAGGGTATGCCTCCCCATGGCATGGTGCGTGCTGCGCCGGAGTTCATTGACGATCGCACTTCCCCTGATATGGATCTCTGCAAGATTGATGGTTTCATTCCACAATCGATCGATGAGTTTTGGCCTTGTGACGACTGCGGCGATATCTCGAACGAGCATGCGCACGAGAAAGGGTAACCGGTCTGAGATAGGAGAGTTGATGAAGCGTTTGAGCTCCTCGAACAGGCTGTGTACCTCCGACTGCAGGTTTTTTGCGTTGAGCTGTTTCTTGAAAGAGAACAAACTCAAACGAGCGACCAGGTTCCGCATTACATACACAGTTTCGCTGCGGTTGGCGCTCTCATTGATGTTGCGGAGATATTCGGCGAAATCCCGGATCCTGCCAACACGGATGGGCTCAACACGTCCGGCTTCTAGGTAGCAAAGCTCGTTCTCCAAGTCGATGGGATCACCCTTCACTCCGGCCACTTGCTTTAACAGTTCGTCTGTGAAGATCTTTCCATTGGGGAGTGGGAGTGTGAGTACAGTCTCGCTGATCCCATCATGAACGTTAAACACAACGAGGGTATCACCGGCAAGGTAAGGGATGAACATCTGATCGGATGTGATGAATACTCGGTTGTTGACGATCCCGAAGCGCTCGGTCCGCCGGGCAATGTTTTGTTTGACCTTTATATATTTATGCAGGGCATCATGTCTGGTCACGCTGTCTGCCTCATCCCGATAGACAGCGAAAAGCTCGGTGTTGACACCAGAGATCCAAGACTCTTCTTCTTCGGTTAATGCGTCAATTCTAGCAGAAGTCGACACAGATGAAGGCTCTATCTCTGCTGCCGCATCTTCATCTTTAGGTGGGCTTGTTATTGTTGTTTTCTCTTCCTCCCGGAGTTGCTCAGCACTCCATGATAAATCTCTATCAGACTTGCTATAAGCCTCTCTGTAGATTCCTGTTAAATTTCGCAACTCTTCATGGAGTTGCTTTCCCTGTGTTTCCAGCCCCTGGTTCACCTTTTGCAGGGCGTTGATGTAGTCAGCGAATCGGCTGCCTCCGATCTTGATGTTGTTCATTCGGGCGAGCTTTTCGATGATGGCCAGCATCTCCTCACGCAGAATCTCATAGAGATCCTGGCCTTTGAGATGTGCCAATCCCCGCGCTATCGCCAGAGATACGGACAGCATGGCGTTCATCCCGAGGTTCTGCTTCCGCTGCATCACATGGATACGCTCTTTGACAGATGTCGATTTATTGATCTTTCCCCGGCGCTCTGCGACCTGAAGCTCGAGTGAAAGCAGGATTTGGTCGATGTCCCTAAGTGTAAGTCCTGTTACGATCTTTTTGGCAAATGCCGGTGCGATAACCGTACTGATGTTTTCGATCGCATTGAGGCATCCTTTTCCTTCATATCTCTGCACGCGCTTGAAGAGCGCTAGAAGCTCGTCGTCTGTTAGCTCTTTTATATGTGTCTCTTTGACGCTTTCTTCGAAACCGTATACGCCAGGTTCACGCTCGATGAACAGCTTTGGATGCCGGTTTATGACCTCGGGATACTCCGCACGCTCAAACACGGCATCTACGAGGTGGATGGCCTCACCTGCTCCCGCAGATGTCCCGAGTGGCGTGGCTCCCCTGAATTTTAATGCCACACCTGAATCGGGCAGTAAGAATTCGACCGTAGCACCCACAGTGGGAATACCCGCATTGGTGGGTTCTTCGTAAGCGTATATTCTGCGGATTATGGGACTCTGGTCGGTCTTTACTTCATCCCTCTCGCTTCCATCCAGGCCGCGCTGCATGAGTTCTGTCACAGCATGGTACTTGATTAACCGCTCTGTGTTGGCGCCACCGCCTGCTTTGAGGCCAAGAGCATTGACAGCAAGTGCGATCTGCGCTTCCATGTCGTCGTTGGGACTCTTGGAACGGTGCGATACGACAAGCTCCATCCCCTTGCCTAGTGCTACCAGCATAGCGATGATCGTCTCATAAAGGGAGCCGATCTGATTGGCCTTAATAAGAACCGTGTTTATGAGCCCTTTGGATGCGGCCATTGCGATCGTGGCATCGTTTGTGGTCACCAGGTCGTCACCGATTATAAAGATGCGATCGCCCAGTGCGGACAGCAGTTTTTTCCAGCCCTCGAAATCATTCTCCGAGAATCCATCCTCGATGGAGAGGATCGGAATCTCGTATTCCTTGATGGCCTTGATGTAGAGGTCTAGGATCTCCTCTCGACTCATCACGGTCAAGGTTTTGTCGCGCCAGAACAGGTACATCCCCACGCTGTCGGGGACTTTGAACTGCCTGCGGTATGCGATCTCGAGCTCGGACATGGCCGGGTCCAGAGCGATGGCTACATCGATGCCGGGCCGGTAGCCGCACTCTTCGATGGTCTGCTTCATCATGGCCCAAAGACGTAACTCGGGCAGGGGATAGCTACCACGCTCGATGTAGGGAGCGATGCCGCCCTCGAGCCCGATGCCCATGACACGGCAGCCCTTTGCCTTTTCGATGATCTCTTTGAGGCGATTCTGGAGCCGCACGGTCATTTCCTGGGCTTCCTGGTAATCCCGCGCCCCCAGGATCAGGAACATCGCCTCCTGCATGCTGATGTTCGATTCGGGGTACTCCTTCTCCGTGTGGCGTCCGCCCATGCCGCAATTGCGAAATTGCCAAGGAGCGGTAACAGGTCCGAGTTGGGGATGTGTGATCTCCTGGATCCGGTAGTTGAGCATCCGGCCATGTGCGGCTATCGAGCTTTCCCACCAAACGTCACCATGAGCCACAGATGCGGCTTTGTCCTTTGCACGTCGCTCCCGCTTGCGGAACTCCTTATATTTGCCGGGATCTGCAAAAAGGCGGTCAAGAAGTGCAACTAGACCGATGCCCAGACAGAGTCGTCCTGCGTAGATTGCAAATGTCACATCTAGAACAAGCCCGATTGGGAGAAAAATCACTGCAGGGGGTAAAAAGACGAGCGCTACATTGCGGCTCATCCGTGGCCCCGCAGCAGCAACGGCAAAGTTATAGGGTGCATCAGGGTAATAATTGAGACCTTCTTTCTTTATCCCGATGGCCTTTCCGTAGGGAGCGAGGAGGAAAATCCGGATCAATCCTAAAAGACGCTGGAACACACTCTTTTTTAGTGTTCGATCTGCCTCCTCCTGCGAGCTGTCATTAAGCGCGTTGAGTTTTGCTGCGGTGAGGAAATGACCCATCTCGTGCAGCGCGATTCCCGCGTGGAAACTGATGTACATGAAGAGTGCGGAGAAGATCGTCTCCGGACTGATGAAGATAAACTTCAGTACCTCTCCTTTGAGGATCTCCACAGCGGGGAGTGCCAGAACGGAAGAGATAAATGCGACATGAAAGGAGACCAGGATGTGGTTGGCGATCACCCACCCTTCTTGCAAAAACACCGTAGAGTTCGTATTAGATCGGATGTTGAGGTTCTGTAAAAAGCGAATCCATTTTTTGTATTGAAGCTGTGGATTGTCCATAGGAAAAAACGAGGAAGGTTGATCACGCTCTTGAGGGTCTCTTTCTGTCATATGAGCGTTTATTGTGGTTCCACCTAAAAGTATGTGATAACGGTCGATTGCTTAAGCATTCAAGCCACTCACCGTTTTCCCTCCTGATTCTAACAAAGGCTCAATTCAAGAGTCAACTATTGGTGGCAGTTTCCTGGTTAATTCATTTGACTTGACAATGAAAGATGCAAAAGTTACATTGAGCTTAATATTGTTTGTGCAAAAGGAGGGAAACATGATGTTCGACAAAGTTTATATTCGCTTTTTGAGATTTACGTTGATCTTATTTCTTCTTCTGCCTATGTACGCGCAAATGCAATCACTCTTTGAATTTGAAGATGTCAATATCCCATTTAATCTGAAACATGAAGATATGACCATTAAAAGTGGGAAATATGACCTAGAATTTTTCAAACATGGAGCAAACCAGGTGTTCTATCTAAAAATTAAAAAAAAAGGCAAAACAATTTGTCTTATCTCTGAAGGGGAAAGGGTGAAATATAAAAACCAGAGCTCTTTAGGCTTATTAAGAGGTGATCCCGATATACCCGAAGATTGCAAATTAAATATCAAAAGAAATCCAGCGCTTAAAATCGCCTACATCATATT